>NZ_JBNDHX010000031.1:0-34563 GCF_056755275.1 Leifsonia sp. HAY1-4F | reverse complement strand
TCCGTCGTCGGCAGCGTCAGATGTGTATAAGAGACAGCTCGACACCCGCAACCGACCGCTCTGGATGCTGCTGCCCGGCGGCATCCTCATGGTCGTCATCATCCTGGTGCCCCTGGTCGTGGCGGTCGTCATGTCGACGCTCGACCTCGACCAGTACACCCTGCAGAGCTGGCTGCAGGCACCGTTCATCGCCCTCGGCAACTACGTCGAAGCGGTCACCTCGTCCCCGCTGCTGCGCTCGATCGGGATCAGCGTCTCGTTCGCCGCGATCGCCTCGGTCATCACCCTGCCGGTGGGAGTCGCGGCGGCGCTGGCCACCCAGAACCGCTTCCGCGGCCGGGCGCTGGTGCGGTCGCTGTTCCTCATCCCGTACGTGCTCCCGGCCTTCGTCGTCGGGACGCTGTGGCGCACGATGCTGCAGCCTGGCGGCGTGGTGGACGGGATGCTCGGCGGACTGGGCGTCCATCCCGGCCTCTGGCTGAACGGGCCGCTCAGCTACTGGACGCTGATCATCGTGCAGATATGGACATCCTGGCCGTTCTTCTACCTGCTGGTCGTCGCGGGCCTGCAGTCCGTCGACCCCGAGGTCCACGAGGCGTGCGCCATCGACGGCGCGACCTGGTGGATCAAGCTGAGACACGTCATCCTGCCGTACCTGCGCGGGCCGATCCTGCTCGCGCTGATCATCGCGTTCCTGCACAACATCAACGCCTTCACCATGCCGTTCGTGCTGTTCGGCATCCCGGCGCCGCAGGATGTGGATGTGCTGCCGGTGCTCACGTACACCACCAGCTTCCAGAGCTTCCGGTTCGGGCTGAGCGCCGCCATGGCGATCTGCTCGCTGGTGCTCATCGCGATCCCGCTGTTCGTCTACCTGCGGGCCGTGAAGCTCGACTCCGGAGAGGAGGAGCAGCGATGACCGCCACGACCTCGCGCACTGCCGGGCGCCGCCCGGCCGCCCGGACCTCCGGCACCCGTCCGATCAGCTCCGACGTGCACCGCCTGCTCCCGCGGCCGCTGCTGGTCGTGGTGATCGTCGTCCTGCTGGTGATCGTGCTCGGACCGGTGCTCTACATGCTGTTCGCGTCGGTGAACTCGGACGTCTCGGTCGCGGGCGGCGCGTTCTTCCCCGCCGAACTGCACCTGGACAACTACCTGAAGGTCTGGACGACGGTCGACCTCGGCACGGGGCTCGCCAACAGCGTGCTCATCTCCGGCTCGGTCGCGATCGTCTGCGCCTTCGTGGCGCTTGCCACGGCGTACGTGCTGGTGCGGCACGAGTTCCGGGGCCGGCTGACTTTCCTGCGCGCGCTGCTCGGGCTGCAGTCCATCCCCGGCACGCTCATGCTGCTGCCCGTCTTCGTGCTGTTCTCGTCGACGGCGAGCCTGCTCGGCATCCAGATCATCGGCACGCGCTGGGCGGTGTTCCTCACCTATCTGACGTTCGCGCTGCCGTTCTCGACCTGGGTGATGGTGACGCACCTGCGCGGCCTGCCGAAGGCGCTGGAGGAGGCGGCCCGCATCGACGGCGCGTCCTCGTGGCGCATCCTGACCCGCATCATCATGCCGCTGTCGTGGCCGGGCATCGTCGTCTCGGGGATCTTCGCGTTCCTGCTCGGCTGGAACGACGTGCTCTTCGCGTCGGTGCTCACGAACCCCGACTCGCGGACGGCGGCGGTCGCCCTGCAGGTGTTCGGAGCCACGCAGGAGGGAGGCGCCGTCCCGCTCTACGGGCAGATGATGGCCGCATCCCTCATCTGTGCGCTGCCGGTGGTGGTGCTGTACCTCGTCTTCCAGCGGTATCTGGTGGGCGGCCTGACCAGCGGAGGAGTCAAATGACGTCGAGTGGAGGAGTTAAGTGACGACAGTGATGGGAACGGAAGCAGAGACGATGACGACGACGTGGACGCTGTCGGGGTTCGGCGACGAGATCGACCCGGACCCGGCGGTGCAGGCCGCGGTGCTGCAGTCCCTCGGAGCCGGCTGCATCGAGGTGCGGAGCGCCTGGGGCGTGAACATCGTGGACCTGGATGAGGACCAGCTGGATGCGCTCGCCGCCGTCTTCGAGGAGCGCGGGATGGCCGTCTCCGCGATCGCCTCGCCGGTCGGCAAGGTGGATGTGAGCCTCCCGGTCGACCACGAGGTGGAGCGGCTGGGCCGGGCGATCCGTGCGGCCGAGCGCCTGGGCACCCGCTACATCCGGCTGTTCTCCTTCTTCCGTGGAGAGGGCGTCGCCGTGGAGGACATCCGCGACGACGTGATGGTCCGGATGCGGGCGCTGGCCGATGCGGCCGAGCTCGCCGGCGTGGTGCTCCTGCACGAGAACGAGAAGGACATCTACGGCGACACTCCCGAGCGCTGCCTCGACATCGTGGAGACGGTCGGCTCGCCGGCGCTGCGGCTCGCCTGGGACAGCGCGAACTTCGTCCAGGTCGGCGTCGCGCATCCCTTCGACGACGGCTACGCGCTGCTGCGGCCCTACCTGGAGTACCTGCAGGTGAAGGATGCCCGGAGCGCGACCGGAGCGGTGACGCCGGCGGGGGAGGGCGACGGGCAGGTGCTCGAGACCCTGACCGCGCTGCGCGACGACGGCTACACCGGCTTCGCCTCGCTGGAGCCCCACCTCACGGATGTGAACGCCCTCGGCGGGTTCTCGGGCCCGGCGGCCTTCGGGGTCGCCGCCCGCGCGTTCCGCCGGCTGACCGACCGGATCGGAGTCGAACTCGCATGACCACCACCCCAGGTACGACTGACACCCCGGGTCTGACCGGCCCGCTGGGCGTCGCCATCGTCGGCTGCGGCATCATCGGGCTGAACCACGCCCGCGCAATCCTGCGTCATCCGGACCTCGCCATCGTGGCCCTGGTGGATGCGGTGCCCGCGGCCGCCCAGGCGCTCGCCGACACGATCGTGGCGGACGGCGGCGTGCCGCGGCCCCGCGCCTCGGCCGAGCTCTCCGACGCGCTCGCGGCGGGCGGTATCGACCTCGTCGTGATCTGCACGCCGAGCGGCCTGCACGTCGCGCTCGCCGAGGCGGCGCTCGCCGCCGGCACCCACGTGGTGATCGAGAAGCCGCTCGACGTGTCCCTTCCCCGCGCCCGCGAGATCCTCCGGCTCTCGCAGCGCGCCGAGCAGGACGGACGTGTCGTCTCGGTGATCAGCCAGCACCGGTTCGACCCGGCATCGCAGGTGGTCGCCCGCGCGGCGCACTCGGGCGAGCTCGGCCGGCTGACCAGCGGAGTGGCCTCCGTCGCCTGGTGGCGCAGTCAGGAGTACTACGACTCGGGGGAGTGGCGTGGAACCTGGGAGCTCGACGGCGGCGGCGCCGTCATGAACCAGGGCGTGCACACCGTCGACCTGCTGGTCTGGTTCCTCGGCCGGCCGGTCGAGGTGGATGCGCGCACGGCGCTGCTCGCGCACGAACGGGTCGAGGTGGAGGATGTGGCGGTCGCGACGGTCCGCTTCGCGTCCGGCGCGCTCGCCGTCGTGCATGCGACGACGGCCGCCTACCCGGGGCTGTCGGTGCGGCTCCAGGTCCATGGAGACCGCGGGTCGGCCATCATCGACGACGACCAGCTCGAGTACTTCGGCACGGCGGAAGCGCCGGGCAACCGGGCCGCGGACCTCGTCCCGGCCGCCGACCTGCGCGGCGGTGACCGCGGGCCGGACTACTTCGTGGAGGGTCACCTGCGGCAGTACGAGGACATCGTCGCGGCTATCCGCGACGGTCGCGCGCCGGGGGTGACGGTGGCCGACGCGTTCCAGTCGCTCGCCGTCGTCCGGGCCGTGTATCTCTCCGCGACGCTCGGGAGACCCATCCAGCTCGACGACGTGCTCGACGGCTCGCTCGACGACGTCATCGTGACGACGGGGGTGACCGCATGAAGTTCTCGGTCTTCACCGCATCCACCCCGGAGTGGACGCCCGAGGAGGCGGCGCGCATCCTCGCCGCCCAGGGCTGGGACGGCATCGAATGGAGGATCACCGACCAGCAGCAGACGGAGGCGCCGGGATTCTGGGCGGGCAACCGCGCGACCTGGCCGCTCACCGGCCTCGAGGACGCCCTCCCCGAGATCACCCGCATCACGCGGGAGTCGGGACTGGAGTTCTCGGGCCTCGGCGGGTATGCCCGCTGCGACGACCACGACGGCGTCGACCGGATGCTCGCCGCGACAGCGGAGTTCGGCGCCCGTCAGGTGCGGGTCACCATGCCGCGCTCCGATACGGGCGACTATCCCGAGCTCTTCGCCGGGGCCCGCCGCGACCTCGAGCGGGTGGCTGCTCGCGCCGAGGAGCTCGGGGTGAAGGCGCTGGTCGAGCTCCACCACGAGACGATCACGCCCTCCGCCTCGGCCGCCCGGCGTCTGCTGGAGGGGCTCGATCCGCGTCACGTGGGCGTCATCCACGATCTGGGCAACCTCGTGATCGAGGGTCAGGAGCGGACGCTCTCCGCCCTCCAGCTGCTCGGCCCGTACCTTGCGCATATCCATGTGAAGAACGTCGCCTGGGTCGCCGGCGAGCCGGAGGAGGACGGCACGGTGCGGTGGCGGTCCGAGTGGGCGCCGCTGCGCACCGGGACCGGGGATGTGGAGGCGTACTTCCGCGCGCTGCACGAGTTCGGCTACGACGGCTGGGTGACCTGCGAGGACTTCTCGACCGAGCTGCCGCTGGAGCAGCGGACGGCGGATAACCTCGCGTACCTGCGGGCGGTGGCGCAGCGGACAGGTGCCGAGCAGCGGACAGGTGCCGAGCGCGCGCGGGTGGCGGCATCGTGAGCGGTCCGCCTCGGCGGCACCGGCATCCCGTCCGCCTCGCCCATCTCGGGCTCGGCGCGTTCCACCGCTCCCACCAGGCCTGGTACACCCAGGCGGCCAGCGACGCGGGCGGCGAGTGGGGGATCGCCGCGTTCACGGGTCGCAGCCCCGACGCCGCCCGCGTGCTCGCCGCTCAGGATGCGGTGTACACCCTGGTCGAACGCGGCCCGGCTGCGGATGCCTTCACTCCCATCGACGCGCTCAGCCGGGTGCACGACGGGGCCGATGCGGACGCCTGGCGCGGCACGCTCGCCGACCCGGAGGTGGCCGTGCTGACGCTGACGATCACCGAGGCCGGCTACCGGCCCGGATCCGCCGCGCCGGCACGCATCCTCGACGGTCTGCGCGCACGTTCCGCAGCGGGGGCGGGCGCGCTCGCGGTCGTGAGTTGCGACAACCTGCCGCACAACGGCCGGATCCTGCGGGATGCCGTCCTCGCCCTCGCGGATCCCGGTTCGGACCTCGCCGCCTGGGTCGAGGAGAACGTGTCGTTCGTCTCCACGATGGTGGACCGCATCACGCCGGCCACGACCGACGCGGACCGCGCGGCCGTCCGTCAGGCCGTCGGCTGGGACGACGCCGCACCGGTCGTGACCGAGCCGTTCACGGAGTGGGTGCTGGCCGGGGCGTTCCCTGCCGGACGGCCCCCGTGGGAGGCGGGCGGCGCCCGGTTCGTCGACGACGTCGAGCCGTTCGAGCGCCGCAAGCTGTGGCTGCTCAACGCCGGGCACTCGCTGCTGGCCTACCATGGCCTCTTCCGCGGCCTTCCGACGGTTGCCGCCGCCCTGGCCGACGCGGCGGTCCGCGATGAGCTCGAACGTCTCTGGGCGGAGCAGCGCACCGAGCTGCCCTTCGACGCCCCGACGGTGGATGCGGCGCTCGCCGCCCTGCGGGACCGCTTCGCCAACGCGCGCATCGAGCACCGCCTGGCGCAGGTCGCCGCAGACGGATCCCAGAAGCTCGGCCCGCGCATCCTCGATCCTCTGCGTTCGCGACTCGCCGCCGGCCGGGATCCGGGCGAGGCGCAGCTCGGCGTCCTGGCCGCCTGGGCGGCCCACCTGACGACGCCGGAGCGGCGCGATCCCGCGGCGGATGCGCTCGCCGAGCGGCTGCGCGACACCCGGGATGCCGCCGAGCGCGCATCCCTCGTCCTCAGCGCGCTCGCGCCCGATCCGTCCGACCCCATCCGTTCGGCGGGGCTCGTCGACCCGCTGGCGCGCGGGATCGCGGCACTCTCCGCCACACCTTCCTCGTCACCCCGCCACCTCGCTTCAGGAGCCACCCCATGAGAATCACCGCCGCCGACGTCCTCGTATCCAGCCCCGGACGCAACTTCGTCACCCTCCGCATCACCACGGAGGACGGCGTGGTCGGCCTCGGCGACGCCACGCTGAACGGGCGTGAGCTCGCGGTCGCCGCCTACCTCAGCGAGCACGTCGTCCCACTGCTCCTCGGCCGCGACGCGCACCTGATCGAGGACACTTGGCAGTACCTGTACCGCGGCGCGTACTGGCGCCGCGGACCCGTCACCATGGCATCCATCGCCGCGGTCGACACCGCACTCTGGGACATCAAGGCGAAGGTCGCCGGGCTCCCGCTCTACCAGCTCCTCGGCGGCCGCAGCCGTCGCGGCTGCCTGACCTACGGTCACGCCTCCGGGGCGGAGCTGCCGGAGCTGTTCGACTCCATCCGCTATCACCAGGAGCAGGGCTACCGCGCCATCCGCATCCAGACCGGCGTGCCCGGGCTCTCGTCCGTGTACGGCGTCGCGTCGTCGGCGAACGCTACCGCCGGCGCGGGCGGCGTGACGACGCGGTACGACCACGAGCCGGCACGGCGCAGCGCCGTCCCCGTCGAGGAGCAGTGGGACACGCGTGCGTACCTCCGCCACATCCCGGGCGTCTTCGAGGCGGTGCGCAACGAGTTCGGGCCGGAGCTGCCCCTGCTGCACGATGCGCACCACCGGCTCACGCCCATCCAGGCGGCCAAGCTCGGCAAGTCGCTCGAGCCGTACGACCTGTTCTGGCTCGAGGATGTGACCCCGGCCGAGAACCAGGCCGTGCTGCGCCGCGTGCGGGAGCACACCACCACGCCGCTGGCGATCGGGGAGGTGTTCAACACCATCTGGGACTACCGGGAGCTGTTCGAGGAGCAGCTGATCGACTACGTCCGCAGCCCCGTCACGCACGCCGGGGGCATCACCGGCCTGCGCCGCATCTTCGACTACGCCGCGGTGTACCAGATCAAGTCGGGCGTGCACGGGCCGACCGACGTGTCGCCGGTCGGCCTGGCCGCTGCGGTGCACCTGGGCGTCGCCATCCCGAACTTCGGCATCCAGGAGTACATGAAGCACAGCGCCTCGACCGACGACGTCTTCCAGCCGTCGTACCGCTTCGAGGACGGGCTGCTGATCCCGGGCGAGGATCCGGGACTGGGCGTCTCCTACGACGAGGTGCTGGCCGACTCCTTCCCGTACCAGGCGGCATACTTGCCGGTGAACCGTCTGCTCGACGGTTCCATGCACGACTGGTGATCGCCGGCGTGCCGGCACGGCGGCGGACAGGGCAGGACGGGTGATGGATGTGGCGGTGGAGGAGCCTGCGGAGCCGACGGGAGAACAGCAGGGCGAGCGGGCCGGCGAGCGGGCCGGCCTGGCCGCGTCTGGCGCAGGCCCGCGGATCGTGGTGATGGGCGTCTCCGGCTCGGGCAAGAGCACCGTGGGGGAGGTGCTTGCGAAGCGGCTCGGAGTCCCGTTCGTGGATGGCGACGGTCTGCATCCCGCGTCGAACGTCGCCAAGATGGCGTCCGGGATCCCGCTCACCGACGAGGATCGGACCCCCTGGCTCCGGGCCGTGGGACAGGCCCTCGCCGGCACCGGCCCGGACGGCGTCGTCGTCGCCTGCTCGGCGCTCAAGCGCGCCTATCGCGATCTGATCCGCTCGGAGGCGCCGGGCGCCGTCTTCGCCGAGCTCGACGGGACGCGTGAAGTGCTCTCCGCGCGAATGGCCGCGCGGCCCGGCCACTTCATGCCCGTCTCGCTGCTCGACTCCCAGCTGGCCACGCTCGAACCGCTGCAGGAGGACGAGGCCGGCCTGCGCCTCGACGTGGGTCGGCCGCCCGAGGAGCTCGCCGCGGACATCGCGGCGGCGGTGCGCACGCACTCCGCCTGACGTCGCTGCCTCCACCTGACGTCGGCGTCACGCTACGCCGGGCGTCGCCGTACTCAAGCCTCAATCGGCCGTCGCAGCGAGGGCTGCGAGCTGTGCGGCGAAGGCGGCCGCATCCACTCCCGCGAAGAACGCGGCGTCGGCCGCCTCGACGTCCGCAGTGGCGCGCCGGGCCGCCGCCGCGCCCTCGGGTGTCGCTCGCAGCACCCGGGCACGACCGTCGGTGGGATGCGGCAGCCGCTCCACGAGTCCCGCGCGTTCGAGGCTCCGCAGCACCTGCGAGGTCATCATCGGGTCGGTCGAGGCGAAGCCGGCGAGGTCGACCTGGGTGATCAGCCGCTCGGGCTCCCGGTCGGCCAGCCAGGTGAGGGAGGCGAGGAGGACGTACTGCACGTGCGTCAGCTCGTGCGGGGCGAGGGCCGCGCGCATCGCCGCCTGCCAGCGGTTCGTCACGCGCCAGAGCATCAGCCCGGGGCTCTGCGAGGCCGCGGGGAAGCGGCTTCCGAGTCCCTCCTCAGCCACGCGCGACTCCGGAGCGCTCCTCCGCTGCCGCGAGCAGCTCGTCCATCGCCTCGGGGAAGTCTCCGGCGATCTGGGGGCCGAGCTCCGGTCCGATCGCCTCGGCGCCCTGACCCTGGATCTCGAGGATGTGCGTCACGTCCGTCCCACCGTCCTGGCGCGGGGTGAGGGTGTGGCGGAAGGTGAGCGCGAGGTCGCCGAACACGGTCCGGTCGGCGTAGACCCGCTCGGGCTCGAGTTCCACGATCTCCGAGGTCATCGAGTCCTGGCCCTGCGGCGTCACGGTGATGCTCGTCCCGACCGCGAACGGCCCGTGGAGCTCGAAGCGGTCGCTCGAGGGCCCGAGAGGGGTGCCGCTGTGCAGGTCGCGGAGCGCCGACCAGACGGCGGAGGCGGGGGCGGTGGTGCCGGAACTGTGCTGCGTGGTCCACATGATGTTCTCCGATCGGTCGAAAACTAATAAGCGCGCTTAGCATATCCCGATCAGGTAGACTCGTCAACTGAACTTCGGCGAGGGATGCGCTGGCCAACACTGGGGCATCCGTGATCGACGCGGTGGAGCAGGCTTCGCAGTCTTTCCTCGCGCACTTCGATGCGTTCGAGTCGAACAACACCACACTGCGGGCCTCGCGGCTCGCCCGACAGCCGGCTCATCGCCGGTGAGGAGACATCATGGCAGACGAGTCCAACAAGGTCGCAGCCGAGCTGCGCGAGAGCTTCGGCAAGGGCGCTGCGCGCAAGATCCGCGCAGCGGGCAAGATCCCGGCGGTCATCTACGGCCACGGCAGCGAGCCCCTCCACATCACGCTTCCCGCGCACCAGGTCGGCCTGCTGCTCCGCAAGGCGAACGCGGTCCTCGACCTCGACGTCGCCGGCAAGGCCCAGCTCGCGCTGGTGAAGGACGTGCAGAAGGACCCGGTGTCGCAGATCATCGAGCACCTCGACCTGATCCTCATCCGCAGCGGCGAGAAGGTCATCGTCGAGGTCCCGGTCCACGTCGAGGGCGAGCCGTTCTCCGGCAGCATCGCCGTGCTCGAGGTGAACACGATCCGTCTCGAGGCCGAGGCCACGCACATCCCGGAGCGCGTCGTCATCGACGTCACCGATGCTCCCGAGGGCACGCAGTACCACGCGAAGGACTTCGAACTCCCGGCCGGTTCCTCGCTGGCCGAGGACGAGGACCTCCTCATCCTCAACGTGCTCGTCCCGGCCGCGCTGCGCGGCGAGGGCGACGAGGCCGAGACGGCCGCCGCCGCCGAGGCCGCGGAGTAATCACCCCCGATGGATTCGACCCGTCCGGCCGCTTCCGCTGGAGCCGCCTCCGCTGGAGCCTCCTCCGCTGGAGCGGCTTCCGCTGGGGCGGCCGACGGGCCGTGGCTCGTGGTCGGGCTCGGTAATCCCGGGCCCGGCTACGCCTCCACCCGTCACAACGTGGGTCAGATGGTGCTCGACGAGCTCGCCGAGCGCGGCCGTCTGACCTTCAAGACCCACAAGACGAACGCGACGGTCGCCGAGGGCCGGCTGAGCCCGGGCGGCCCGCGCTTCGTCCTCGCCAAGCCCAACACTTACATGAACGTGTCGGGCGGCCCGGTGTCGCAGCTGCTGCGTTTCTACTCGCTCGATCCGTCGCGCCTGATCGTCGTGCACGACGAGCTGGACATCCCGTTCGACACCATCCGCCTCAAGCACGGCGGCGGTCACGGCGGTCACAACGGAGTCCGCGACATCATCGCGGCCATCGGAACCGGCGACTTCGCGCGCGTACGCGTCGGCGTCGGCCGCCCTCCGGGCTCCGCCGCAGCCGCCGACCATGTCCTGAAGGCGTTCTCGACGGCAGAGCGCAAGAACCTGCCCATCCTCATCGCGGATGCGGCCGATGCCGTCGAGCACATCGCCGCCGAGGGCGTCACCGCCGCGCAGAACCGCTTCCACGCCGGCCGCTGACCCCCGGCCGCGGGCCGCTGACCGCCGGCCTGGGCTTCCGGGCTCCGGCCGCGGCGCGCTCGCGTGCTGAAACGGAGGCGTTCGCGCCCGACGTGAGCCGAACATCCTCCGTTTCCTCACATTCGTGCCCGGCGCGAGCCGAACATCCTCCGTTTCCCCACCTTCGTGCCCGGCGCGAGCCGAACCTCCTCCGCCTCCATCGCACATCGCTGCGCAGTGAAAGGGAGGCGATCCGGCGGCGCGGAGAAACAATCGCGCCGAACGGAGGACATTTCGAAGGTGCCCGGAGTTTCCTCCTCCGTTTCCATCGCACAGTCCGGCGGCTGGAACTGTCCCCCTCGGTGCACCTTGACGGCGGATGCCCAGGCAGACCGTAGCGGACACCCGGCGCCGGATCAGCCGCAGTCCGTATCGTGACCGCAATGAAGCTGTACACGCGCGAGTGGGGCACCGGCGACCGCTGCGCCGTCCTCGTCCACGGAGTGATGTCCGACTCGCGCAACTGGCGCCGCGTCGGCCCGGAGCTGGCCGCGCGCGGATACCGGGTGATCGCCGTCGACCTCCGCGGTCACGGCCACAGCCCGCGGACCGGGGAGTACTCGGCCGAGCTGATGGCGCAGGACATCGTGGATACGGTGCCCGGCCGTCCCGAACTGGTGATGGGACACTCGCTCGGCGGCCTGACCGTCAGCCTCGCCATCGAACGGCTCCATCCGGAACGCGTGATCTACGTGGACCCCGCCTTCTCGTGCCCCGCGACGGACTGGTTCCAGCGGATGCTGGCGCCGGCGTTCCTGCGAACCCTCGCCCGGCAGTCCGCGACCCGCATCGCCAAGCGCAACCCGCGATGGGATCCGGCCGACGTCGCGATCGAGGTGGAAACGATGCGGGCGTTCGACCGTGCGGCCATCCCGGTGGTGCTCACGCCATCCGCGATGCGCGCACCGGATGTCATGACCGTGCCGTCCCTGGTGATGCTCGCGGACAACTCCCACCTGGTGAAGCCGCAGCTCGCGGACCGCCTCCGCGACGACGGCTACGCCGTGCGCGTCGTGGCGGGCTCCGGCCACACCATCCACCGCGACGATCACGACGGCTTCATGCGAGCGCTCGACGGCTGGATCTGACTCCCGAATTCTCGGCGGGACGACTGTCGGTGGTCCCCCGTAGAATCGACCGAGTGATACTCCAGGGTCTGGTCGCCGCGCTCACGCGGGAGTCCTCGTTCAGCGATGCACTCGCGCATGCGGCGCGTGACGCCGACTTCTCGCTGACCGACGGACTGCGGGCGCCGCTGCTGGCCGGCCTGCTGCGGCGGCGGGCGGAGCAGGGCGCGTCGCAGGCGGTGCTTCTCATCACGGCCACGGGGCGGGAGTCCGAGTCGATCCGCGGAGCCCTGCCGGGTCTGCTGCCGGAGGCCGAGGTCGTCGAGTTCCCTGCGTGGGAGACGCTGCCGCACGAACGGCTCAGCCCAAGCGCCGAGATCGTCGGCAAGCGGCTGACCGCCCTGCGCCGGCTCGCCGACTGGTCCGCGGGGGAGCGCCGCACGCCGTTCGTCCTCGTCGCATCCGTCCGGGCGGCCCTGCAGCCGCTCGCCGACAACCTCGTCGACTACGGCACGGTCGAGCTGACGGCCGGAGGCCGCGGCTTCGATCTCGGCGGGCTCGCGGCGCAATTGGTCGATCTGGCCTACGGCCGGGTCGACATGGTGACCCGGCGCGGAGAGTTCGCCGTGCGCGGCGGGATCCTCGACGTGTTCCCGCCGACCGCCGACCACCCCTACCGAGTCGACTTCTTCGGCGACGAGGTGGATCAGATCCGCGCCTTCTCGGTGGCCGACCAGCGGTCGCTTCCCGAGCCCATCCCGGGCGTGAGCCTGCCGCCGAGCCGCGAGCTCCTGCTGAGCCAGTCGGTGCGCCAGCGGGCGCGCGAGATGGAGCACGAGTTCCCGAGCCTGTCGGCGATGCTCGCGAAGATCGGCGAGGGCATCCCGGTCGAGGGGATGGAGTCGCTCGCTCCCGCGCTCGTGGATCGTCTCGTGCCGCTCACGCACTACCTGCCCGATGGCGCGGCCGTCGCCGTGCTCTCGCCCGAGCGCGTCGCCTCGCGCGCGGTGAGCCTCGCCGAGACGAACCGCGAGTTCCTCTCGGCCGCCTGGAGCGCCGCGACGGTCGGCGCCGCCGCGCCGATCGACCTCGCCGCCGGCGACTTCCTCACCCTGCAGCAGCTCAAGGACTCGGTGAAGTTCAGCCGGCCGGGCCAGACGAGCCCGGACCACCCGTGGTGGACGATGAGCCCCTTCGCGGCGGATGCGGCAAACGAGGTCCTCCCGGAGGAGCGCGAGCTCGAGGAGCACCTGCAGGTGCGCATCCACGCGGAGGCCGTCCCGAGCTTCCAGGGCAACGTGTCCGGCGCGGTCGACCACGTCGCGGCCCGGCTGCGCGACGGCTGGCAGGTTGCGATCGTGGCTGCGGGCAACGGACTGGTCGAGCGTGCCGCCGACGTCCTCGCCGAGGTGGAGCTGCCGGCACGGGCGGTGGACGAGTTCCCGGCCGAGCCGGAGCCCGGGATCGCGTACCTGATCAAGGCGAGCGTCGAGCACGGGTTCGAGGTCCCGGCTACCAAGCTGGCCCTGATCAGCGAGGCCGAGTTCTACGGCCGTGCGGCGGGTTACGACTCCCGCCAGGTCAAGAAGCTCGCCACGCGCCGCAAGAACGTAGTCGACCCGCTGGCACTCAAGCCCGGGGACTACGTCGTGCACGAGACGCATGGCATCGGCCGGTTCGTCGAGCTCACGCAGCGCGAGGTGTCGAGCGGCGGACGGAACGCGGTCAAGTCGAAGCGCGAGTACCTCGTGCTCGAATACGCGCCCTCCAAGCGCGGCTATCCCGGCGACAAGCTGTACGTCCCCACCGACCAGCTGGACCTCCTCACCCGGTACGTCGGCGGTGAGGCGCCGCAGCTCTCCAAGATGGGCGGCAGCGACTGGTCGGCGGCGAAGGGGCGCGCGCGCCGCGCCGTCCGCGACATCGCCGTGGAGCTCGTCAAGCTCTACTCGGCGCGCATGGCGAGCAAGGGCCACGCGTTCGGGCCGGACACCCCGTGGCAGCGCGAGCTGGAGGAGGCGTTCCCCTTCGCAGAGACGCCCGACCAGCTGCAGACCATCGACGAGGTGAAGGCCGACATGGAGCGGCCCATCCCGATGGACCGGCTCATCTCGGGCGACGTCGGCTTCGGCAAGACCGAGATCGCCGTGCGCGCGGCGTTCAAGGCGGTGCAGGACGGCAAGCAGGTCGCGATGCTCGTGCCGACGACGCTGCTCGTGAAGCAGCACGCGGAGACGTTCCAGGAGCGCTTCGCCGGCTTCCCCATCCACCTCCGGCAGCTGAGCCGGTTCCAGTCCGACAAGGAGGCGCGCGAGACGCTCCGCGGCATGGCGGACGGCACAGTGGATGTGGTGATCGGCACTCATCGCATCCTCGCCGACGGCGTGAGCTTCAAAGACCTCGGGCTCGTCATCATCGACGAGGAGCAGCGCTTCGGCGTCGAGCACAAGGACTCGCTGAAGAAGCTGAAGACCAACGTCGACATCCTCGCGATGAGCGCCACGCCCATCCCGCGCACCCTGGAGATGGCGGTCACCGGCATCCGCGAGATGTCCACGCTCGCGACGCCGCCGGAGGACCGGCACCCGATCCTGACCTTCGTCGGGCCGTACTCCGACAAGCAGGTGGCGGCGGCGATCCGGCGCGAACTGCTGCGCGAGGGTCAGGTGTTCTTCGTGCACAACCGCGTCGGCTCCATTACGAGCATGGCCGCGCGGCTCGCAGAACTGGTGCCGGAGGCGCGCATCGGCGTCGCCCACGGCAAGATGAACGAGCGCGCGCTGGAGCAGGTGGTCGTCGACTTCTGGGAGCGCCGCTTCGACGTCCTGGTGTCGACGACGATCATCGAGACCGGGCTCGACATCGCCAACGCGAACACGATCATCATCGACCGCGCCGACAAGTACGGCCTGAGCCAGCTCCACCAGCTGCGCGGTCGTGTCGGCCGTGGCCGGGAGCGGGCGTATGCGTACTTCCTCTGGGATGAGAACAAGCCGCTCAGCGAGACGGCGCACGACCGGCTGTCCACCATCGCGGCGAACAACGACCTGGGAAGCGGTATGCAGGTCGCGCTGAAGGACCTCGAGATCCGTGGCGCCGGCAACCTGCTCGGAGGCGAGCAGTCGGGCCACATCGCGGGCGTGGGCTTCGACCTGTACCTGCGGATGATCGGCGAGGCCGTCTCCACCTTCCGTGGCGAGGTCGCGGAGGGGCAGACCGAGCTGCGGCTGGAGCTTCCGGTCGACGCGCACATCCCCGAGGAGTACGTCGACAGCGAGCGGCTTCGCCTGGAGGCGTACCAGAAGCTCTCGACCGCAGCATCCCCGGCTGCGAAGGACGGTCAGATCGACCTCGTGCTGGAGGAGCTCACCGACCGCTACGGCGAGCCGCCCGAGGCGGTCACGAACCTGATCGCCGTGTCCCGCCTGCGACGCGCTGCACAGAAGGCGGGTCTCGGCGAGGTCGTCGCCATGGGCTCCAACCTGCGGCTGGCGCCGGCGATCCTGCCCGACTCGCTGCAGGTGCGCCTGCAGCGGATGTACCCGGGGTCGAAGTACCACGCGGCGCCCAAGGTCGCGACCGTCCCGCTGCCGCGGGTCGACGGCGAGCCGCTCGATGACTCGGTGCTGATCGAGTGGGTCGGCGACCTGCTCGGCGCCCTGTTCCCCGAGAAGGAGCAGGCCGCCGAGCGCGCGAGCTGACGCCCGCCCGCCGCCGGCGGCGCACACCGGCGCCGCCGCTCGGCGCCTCCGCGCGCCGCTGTGCGCGCATCCATGGGACGCAACACGCCGTCTCGTCTGACGGGTGACGGCGTGTTGCGGCCCATGGATGCGCCTTCCGGTCAGGGATGCGGGTGCGGGTGCGGATGGAGCCGGCGGTTGCGCCGCGCCAGCGCGCTGACCAGGATGCCCGACACCACGATCGCGACGCCCGAGCCGAGCAGGACGGCGAGCGTCCCCTCCGCGCGCACCTCGGCCGAGCCCGCGAACGCGAGTTCGTTCATCAGCAGGGACACCGTGAACCCGATCCCGCCGAGAGCGGCCACCGTCAGCAGCGCGAAGGGCGAGATCCTGCCCCGGTCCTGCCTCCGCCCGGCGAACGACCCGAGCCAGCCGCCGAGGGTGATCCCGACCAGCTTCCCGACGGGCAACGCGACGAGGATCGCCCAGAATGCCGGCGACAACTGCGACGGCGCCACCGACGGGATGGGGACCAGCGCAGCCGAGAACGCGAACAGCGGCAGGATGACCGCGTTCGACCACGGCTCCAGCACGTGCGTGACCCGGCCTGCGGGCCGGCGCGCCATGGCCAGGCCCAGCGCGACGCCCGCGATCGTGGCGTGCACGCCCGAGTCGTGGACCAGCCACCAGGACAGGAGGGCGAGCAGCACCATGAGGACACCCAGCGGCCAGCGAAGCCGTCCGCGCAGCATCCGGCTCAGCACGCCGAACAGAGCGACCGTGACCGCTGCGAGGACGAGCTCGAGGACGTTGGGGTTCGTCGTGAAGAAGATCGCGATGATGAGGATGGCGATCAGGTCGTCGAGGACCGCGAGGGCGAGGAGGAACACCCGCAGCCGGTTCGGCAGCCCCCGGCCGAACACGGCCAGGACGCCCAGCGCGAAGGCGATGTCCGTCGCCGTGGGGATCGGCCAGCCCTGCTGCTGACCGGTTCCGGCGGTCACCGCCAGGTACAGTCCGGCCGGGACGATGACCCCGGCGACCGCCGCGATCGCCGGGTGGATGGCTTTCTGCACGCTGTTCAGCTCGCCGGCGACGAGCTCGTGCTTGAGCTCGACCGCCACGATGAAGAAGAAGATCGCGAGGAGTCCGTCGCTGATCCAATGGCCGACGCTCAGCGCCAGTGCGCCGCCGCCGAGCGTCGTGTGCTGCAGGTCGAGCAGCCCGGGGCCGACGGGCGTATTGGCCAGCAGGAGGCCGAGGGCCGCCGCCCCCAGCAGGAGGCCGGCAGCGGTGCGCTCGGATCGGATGATGCTCATGCGGTGAAAACTCTCGTTCGAAGACAGGCGGAATCCTCGCCGACCAGACTTCCCGGCACACCAGTCGCCCAGTCTACCGACGGCTCTCGGTGGGAGGATGCTGGAACCGAACGCGCACGAGAGGACGACCGATGAGCGACCCGAGCATCCCGACCGCGATTTCGACGGCGGGCTCGACCGCCATGGACGCCACCGCCACTCCGTCCGAGATCGGCGACGAGATCGGCGCGGACCTCTCCGGCGCGCCCACGCGGCTCGACGAGCTGGTCGCTGTGATGGCCCGGCTGCGCGCCCCCGGCGGTTGCCCGTGGGATGCGGACCAGACGCACGAGTCGCTCGTCCAGTACCTGATCGAGGAGACCTACGAGCTCATCGACGCGATCGAGACGGGCGACCGGGATGAGCTGCTCGAGGAGCTCGGCGACGTGCTCTACCAGGTGCTGTTCCACGCCGACATCGCGGCGCACACGCCCGGCGAGGAGTTCGACATCCAGGATGTGGCGGCACACATGACGGCGAAGATGGTCGGCCGTCATCCGCACGTCTTCGGCGACCGGACGGCTCCCTCGGCGCGGACCGCGGAGACGGCGGAGGACGTCGTCGGCTTCTGGGACGACCTGAAGAAGCAGGAGAAGCCCGGACGCACGAGCGTGCTCGACGGCATCCCTCAGGGCATGCCGTCGCTGGCGCTCGCCGACAAGCTGCTGGGGCGCGCCGAGAAGGTGGGCCTGCTCGACCTGCAGGAGCCGGGCGGGGTGCAGGTGGGCAGCGAGGACGAGCTGGGGGCGCTGCTGCTCGCGATCGTGGCCTCCTCCAAGGCGCAGGGGATGGATGCGGAGCGCGCGCTGCGGGCGACGTTGCGGGAGCTGCAGGGCGAGATCAGGGAGCACGAGAGCGCC
Source organism: Leifsonia sp. HAY1-4F (assembly GCF_056755275.1). Lineage (NCBI taxonomy): Bacteria > Bacillati > Actinomycetota > Actinomycetes > Micrococcales > Microbacteriaceae > Leifsonia > Leifsonia sp. HAY1-4F. The sequence continues at coordinate 17,115 of NZ_JBNDHX010000031.1, read as the reverse complement.
GCGCCGGAGGGTGCGGTGCACGAGAGCGCCGGGTAGCAGCCTCCCGGGGATGCCCGGGTGGCCGGCAGCGCGTCCGCCCGTCTTCCGATCGCCATTCGGGTGAGGCGCCTCACGGCGGCGCGCTCGTGGTCTCCGGCGGACGCGTTGTCGGCCCATGTCTGGCAGCGAGCAAACCGCCGTGGTCGGACGGATGCGACTCATGCCAGGTCCCACTTGCGGGGACACCACCGAGTCGCGCACGGCGGCGCGACCTAAGGGTGGCAACGCGGTGATTCTACGCGCGGGCGGCACGGCGGCACCATCCCCCGGGGAGGTGTGCGAGGCCGGAAGGCGGGTGGCCGGAGGCGGGCGGCCGAGGCTGTCATGGAAGAATCGACGCATGGCCTCACCGATCACCCCGCCCCGCGGCATGCGCGACTTCCTCCCCGCCGAGAAGGCCCGCCGCGAGCATGCCCTCGGGGTGATCCGCCGCAGCTTCGCCTCCCACGGATTCGACGAGATCGAGACGCCGGTCGCAGAGGACGTCGAGCGGCTGCACTCCGGCCTGGGCGGCGACAACGAGAAGCTGTCGTTCAGCATCCTGAAGCGCGGTCTCGACGGCGACGACCTCGCCGGCGCGATCGAGTCCGGCGACCTGCTGAGCCTCTCCGACCTCGGCCTGCGGTTCGACCTCACCGTGCCCCTCGCGCGGTTCTACGCCACTCACCGGGCGGAGCTGCCTCCCGTGTTCCGCAGCATCCAGATCGCCCCTGTCTGGCGTGCGGAACGGCCGCAGAAGGGCCGGTACCGCCAATTCGTCCAGTGCGACATCGACATCATCGGCGAGGCCTCGCAGCTGGCCGAGGTGGAGCTTATCACCGCGACGGCCGCCGCCCTGGAGGCTCTGGGGCTGAACGACTGCACGATCCGCATCAACGACCGGCGCATCCTGAACGGGCTGCTCGAGTACTGCGGCTTCGACGAGACCCGCTGGCCGCAGGTGCTGATCTCCATCGACAAGCTGGACAAGATCGGCGCCCAGGGGGTCGTGGCCGAGCTCGCCGAGGGCGGAGCGGATGCGGCGGCCGTGCTGGGCGGCATCCTCGCCGACCTCGAGCCCCACCTCGCCGAGGGTGGTGTCGCGCTGACCGTCGAGGCGATCACGGGCATCCTGCCGCAGGGGATGGACGCGGACGCCGTCGCCGGCCTGGAGAGCCTCGCGCACGCGCTGGACACCCTCCCGCCGGGCGTGGGCCTCCGCTTCGACCCGACGCTGGTGCGGGGGATGGGCTACTACACCGGCACGATCTTCGAGATCGCACACCCCGGATCGGGCAGCTCGGTCGGTGGCGGCGGACGATACGACGGGATGATCGGGCGCTTCCTCGGCACCGACGTCCCGGCGGCCGGTTTCTCGATCGGCTTCGAACGCGTGGTCGACCTCATCGAGGTCCCCGAGGACGGGGCGCAGGACTCCGTCGTCCTCGTCTACGATCCCGCCGTCCCCCTCGACCGGCTGGCCGCGATCAAGTCCGAGCTGATCGCCCGCGGCAGCCGGGTGCGCCTGGACCGCCGTGCCAAGAACCTGAAGGGCGTGCTCGATCGTGCGGCGGCGTCCGGCTTCCGCTCCTTCGCATTCGTGAACCCCGAGACGGCCGACGCGTCCGAGCTGGAGCTGAAGCCGCTGGGCTGAAGGCGCCGGGCTGAGGCCGCCGGGCTGATCCTCGACACCCTCCGTCACTAGACTGACGGAGGAATCCCACAAAAAACCACGCAAGGAGACAGTTGTGGCTGCAATCGAAGCTGTAGGCGCTCGCGAGATCTTGGACTCGCGCGGTAACCCGACCGTCGAGGTCGAGGTGCTCCTCGAGGACGGCACGGTCAGCCGCGCCGCCGTCCCGTCCGGCGCATCCACCGGGGCGTTCGAGGCCTACGAGCTGCGAGACGGCGACAAGGACCGCTACCAGGGCAAGGGCGTTCTCAAGGCCGTGGATGCGGTGCTCGACGAGATCGGGCCCGAGATCGAGGGCTTCGACGCCGCCGACCAGCGACTCGTCGACGACGCGATGATCGCGCTCGACGGCACCGACAACAAGAAGCGCCTGGGCGCGAACGCCATCCTCGGCGTCAGCCTCGCCGTCGCCAAGGCCGCGGCCGACTCGGCCGACCTGCCGCTGTTCCGCTACCTCGGCGGCCCGAACGCGCACGTCCTGCCCGTCCCGATGATGAACATCATCAACGGCGGAGCGCACGCGGACACCGGCGTCGACATCCAGGAGTTCATGGTCCTGCCGATCGGCGCGGAGACCTACTCCGAGGGCCTGCGCTGGGGGGTCGAGACCTACCACTCGCTCAAGGCGCTGCTGAAGTCGAAGGGCCTGAACACGGGCCTCGGCGACGAGGGCGGCTTCGCGCCGGAGCTCGAGAACAACCGCGCAGCGCTCGACCTGATCTCCGAGGCCATCGAGAAGGCCGGCTTCACCGTCGGACGGGACATCGCGCTCGGCCTGGATGTGGCATCCACCGAATTCTTCGAGAACGGCGTCTACCGCTTCGAAGGCCAGGACCGCACCGCGGCCGAGATGAGCGCTTACTACCAGGAGCTCGCGGCGAACTACCCGCTGGTCTCGATCGAGGACCCGCTGGCCGAGGACGACTGGGACGGCTGGACACACCTGAACGCCGAGCTCGGCGCCACCCTGCAGCTGGTCGGCGACGACCTGTTCGTCACCAACCCGAAGCGCCTCGCCGAGGGCATCACGAAGCGCGCGGCGAACAGCATCCTGGTCAAGGTGAACCAGATCGGCACGCTCACCGAGACGCTCGACGCCGTCTCGCTCGCGCAGCGCAGCGGCATGACCGCCGTGCTCTCGCACCGTTCCGGCGAGACCGAGGACACCACGATCGCGGACCTCGCGGTCGCCACGAACTCCGGCCAGATCAAGACGGGCGCACCGGCCCGCTCGGAGCGCGTCGCCAAGTACAACCAGCTGCTCCGCATCGAGGAGGAGCTGGGCGACGCCGCCGTCTACGCCGGCCGCAGCGCCTTCCCGCGCTTCACCGCGTAACGCGCGCAACCGCGTAGCGCGCTCCCGCGTAGCGGGCGCCCGCGTAGCGCGCGCCTCGTTCGCGCGCTGAGTTCGGCCCCCGGGGTTCCGCCTCGGGGGCCGTTCCGCGTCTCATCCCGTTCCCGTCCTGTCCGCGCCCACGTTCCCTTTCGCCGAAGTGCTCGTTGTTGCACGCCAGTCCGGCGTGTCGCGTGCAACAACGAGCACTTCGGCGGACCCGGCGGGCTCGAAGACCGGCGGAGCGGCGGATGGACGGAGCGGCGGAGCGGCGGAGCGGGCGCGTGCGGACCCCTGGAGCGGGCGCGTGCGGACCGGAAGAGCGGACAGGATCGGTAGGGTGCAGGGGGTCTCGGACCCTTTCGTGGTGCCGGCGGCCTTTGCCGTTTTCGCCGCTTTCGCCGCGGCCTCCAGGTCGGAGACGAACGCGTCGTACGCGGCATCCCATCCCGGGTCGTCCTTCAGCCGCAGGAGCGCGGACGGGTGCGTGGTCACGAGCACCGCACGGCCCTCGGGCGATTCCTGGAGGCGTCCCCGCTCCTGCTGGATGCGCGTCGTCCGGCCGAGCACGCTCCGTCCGGCCGTGGCGCCCATGCAGACGACGACCAGCGGCTGGACCGCGTCCAGTTCCGCCTCCAGCCACGGGTGGCACGCAACGATGTTCCCGACGGCGGGCTTCTCGTGGATGCGCCGCTTGCCCTGGCGGTGGAAGCGGAAATGCTTGACCGCGTTGGTCAGGTAGACCTCGTCGCGGTCGATACCGGCGTCCCGCAGCGCCTGATCGAGGATGCGCCCCGCCGGCCCGACGAACGGCGCGCCCTCGACGTCCTCCCGGTCGCCCGGCTGCTCGCCCACGAGGACGAGGGCGGTCCGAGCATGTCCCGTGGAGAAGACGACCTGCGTCGCGTCGCGGTACAGCTCGCAGCCGCGGCAGTCCGCCGCCGCCGCCCGCAGGCTCGCCAGGTCGCGCGCCTCCGGCAGGAAGCGCTCCGCCCCCGGCCGTTCCTCATCCGCCATACGCGCCACGCAACCACCGCCCCGCAGCCCGCGCAACCACCACCGAGTCCGCAGAGATTGCACACGACACGCCGCGCCGACGTGCAGTCTGTGCGGACTCGACGGTGGGGGGGTGGGGGTGGTCAGGTCAGGACGTCGGCGAGGTCGTAGGCGATGGGGCGGTCGAGCTGGTCGAAGGTGCACGAGGACGCCTCGCGGTCGGGGCGCCACCGCTCGAACTGGGCGGTGTGGCGGAACCGCATCCCCTCCATCTGGTCGTATCGCACCTCGAGCACGCGCTCGGGCCGGAGGCGCACGAACGAGACGTCCTTGCCGGAGGAGAACCGGCTGCGGTCGGTCTCGCCGGTGACGGCCTCGCCGCTCTCGTCGCGCTCGACCAGCGGGGCCAGCTCGTCGATCAGCGCGAGTCGTTTCGCATCGCTGAACGCGGAGACTCCGCCCACGTTGCGCAGCATCCCGTCGTCGCCGTAGAGCCCGACCAGCAGCGAGCCGACGCCCTGACCGCTCTTGTGGATGCGATAGCCGAGCGCCACGACATCGGCCGTCCGGTGGTGCTTGATCTTGAGCATGGTGCGCTTGTTCGGCGCATACACGCCGGAGAACGGCTTCGCGACCACGCCATCGAGCCCGGCGCCCTCGAACTCCACCAGCCAGTGGCGGGCGACGTCTACATCGGTCGTCGTGCGGGTCAGCGCGATGGGGGCCGGGAGGTCGCCGGCGAACTCCTCCAGCGCGGCGCGGCGCTCGGCGAAGGGCCGGTCGACGAACGACTCGTCGCCGATCGCGAGCAGGTCGAAGGCCACGAAGGTGGCCGGCGTCTTCTCGGACAGCAGCTTCACCCGGCTCGCGGCCGGATGGATGCGCTGCGACAGCGCCTCCCAGTCCAGCCGCTGCTTCCCGGGCTCGCCGGTGGGCACCACGATCTCGCCGTCGAGGACGCACGGACCGGGCAGGATGCTGCGGAACGCCTCCACGAGCTCCGGGAAGTAGCGGGTCAGCATCTTGGATCCGCGGCTGCCGATCTCCACCGACTCCACGGCTCCCTCGCCGTCGGCGTAGACGATGGCGCGGAAGCCGTCCCACTTGGGCTCGTAGCTCAACCCACCCGCCACACTGTCCGGTTCCGGCACCTCGGGCACCGCCTTCGCGAGCATCGGAGCGATCGGGGAGGAGGCGGAAGGCTGCATGCTCCGATCATGCCGCGAACCGCCGGTGTCGGGAAGGGATGCGGTCGGCTACCGGCCACGGAAGGTTAGGTAAGGCTCGCCTATACTAGAAGCGTCATGTACCGTCCCGATCACGCCACCCACACCGCCTCCACAGCGCACGCCGACGACCGCGTCCAGTTCCTGGTCGTCGGCGACGAGACCTCGCTCGTGGAGCTCTCGGCCGAGCTGGCGCTGCTGCCGCTCTGTGCACGTGGGCGCGTCTTCGTCGAGGTCGACGACGCCTCCCAGATCGTGCCGCTCGGCACACCGCTACGCGTGACGCTCACCTGGCTGCCGCGGTCCGACCGCAGCGGCCGGCCCGGGACGGGGGAGCGCTGCGCCCGCGGCGAGGCCGCAGCGCGCGCGGTGCGTGCCTGGTGCGACGAGATGCTGTGCGACGGCCCGGGCGAGACCCGCGCCATCGTCACCGGCGGCTTCGCCCTCGCCACCGAGGTGCGCGACCACCTCGTCGGAACGGTGGGCATGTCGCCGGCCGCCGTCTCGACACCGGGTCTCTCGGCCCGCTGATCCGCGCTAGGCGGGACGCCCCAGACGGGAATAGGACCTACGCGGGATCCGCCCTAGGCGGCGACGTCGACCCCGACCAGCTCCGCGCTCGCGGTCCAGAGGTCGCGGCCCAGCTGGGCGCTGCGCGCCTGCGGATGCGTCCGGCCGTTCGCGTTCAGCCGGTCGAAGTACGTCCCGCTCGGCGCGCCGACGGCAACGGGTCCGGCCAGGAACACCAACGGCGCTGCGCCCGCCGTCACCGGGATGCCGAACGAGCTCCGCGTGACCAGGTGGCCGAAGCGGATCAGCGGCGACGAGTTGCCGAAATTGGTGGCGATCGTCCCGGGATGGAACGAGTAGGCGGAGACGCCCGTGCCGGTCAGCCGTTCGGCGAGCTCGGCGGCGAACAGGATCGTCGCCAGCTTCGCGGTGCCGTACGCACGCCAGCCGCCCTGCCAGGGCCGTCGCTCCCAGTCGAGGTCGTCCACGCGCAGGTTGCCGAAGCGGTTCGCCATACTGGCCGTCGAGACGACCCGCACGTCCCGGCCGGTCGCCGCTGTCTCCACCAGCCGGGGTCGCAGCAGAGCGGTGAGCAGGAAGGGCGCGAGATGGTTCGCCTGGATGGTGCGCTCATGCCCATCCACGGTCAGCTCCCGCTCGTGGTAGAGCCCGCCTGCGTTGTTGGCGAGCACGTCGATCGTCTCGTAGCGATCGAGCAGGGCCTCGGCCAGCGCCCGGACGTCGTCGAGGCGTTCGAAGTCGGCCAGGAAGGGCGTCGCGCCGATGCGCTCCGCGACCGCGCGCGTCCGCTCCGGGTTGCGGCCGACCACCGCGACCTCGTCCCCGCCCGCAGCCAGTGTCCCGGCGGCGACGGCACCGATTCCGGAGCTTGCGCCCGTGACGACGTTCGTGCGTGTCATAAGTACCCGCCCTTCTCCAGGCCCGCCTCGATCTCGAACCGGTTGCCCAGGGGGTCGCGTCCGGCCAGGAGGTACAGGAACGGGAACAGCATCCCGTACTGCTGCCATTGCTCTTTGTGGACGGCCTCGTGCTCGAGAATGTCGTCGCTCACGTTGTGGTCCGTCAGGTAGACGCCGCCGACGCACGATCCGCCTCGGCCGAACGTCGCCTTCGGCATGCCCCGGAAGACGGTCAGGCCGCCGCGGCGCTCGATGCGCCCGGTGCTCCAGACGAACCCCCAGACCAGCCCGACCGCGGTGGCGTACAGATAGCCGGCGCGCGTGATCGCGCGGGAGAGCTCACGGGTTGTGCTCATTTCGCTGCGCTCATTTCTCCGGCCGCCCGTACGCTTCCAGCAGCCGCAGCCACACCTCGCTGACCGTCGGGTACGACGGCACGGCGTGCCACAGCCGGTCGAGCGGCACCTCCCCGACGATCGCCACGGTCGCGGAGTGCAGCAGCTCGCCGACCTCCTGGCCGACGAAGGTCACTCCGAGGACCACTTTCCGGTCCTCATCGACGACCATGCGTGCCGTGCCCTCGTAGCCGTCGGCGACGACGTACGCGCCCGAGACCTTGCCGATGGGATAGTCGACGACCCGGATGCGGTAGCCGGCCTTCTCGGCCCGCGCTGCGGTCAATCCCACCGACGCGACCTCCGGGTCGGTGAACGTCACCTGGGGGACCGCCTCATGGTCGGCGGTCGCCACGAATGCACCCCACGGCTCGAGCGACACGTCCCGTCCGTGGGCGCGTGCGGCGATGGCGTCTCCGGCGGCGCGCGCCTGGTACTTGCCCTGGTGCGTCAGCAACGCGCGGTGGTTGACGTCGCCCACTCCGTACAGCCAGCCGCCGTCGACCGGTTCGCCGTCGGCGCCCAGCACACGGAGGCTGTCGTCCACTCTCAGCCAGCCGCCGTCCTCCAGACCGAAGGCGTCGAGACCGATGCCGAAGGTGCGCGGGACGCGGCCCGTCGCCACGAGGAACTCGTCGGTCTCGAGCACCGTGTCGTCGCTCAGCTCCAGCCGGAAGCCCTCGTCGTCCGTGCGCTCCACGCGGCGGGTCTCGGTGTCGAGGTGGAGGGTGACGCCCAGCTTCGTGAGGGACTCGGCCACCAGCTCTCCGGCGAACGGCTCGTCTCCGGCCAGCAGTCCGCTGCGCGCGATGAGGTGGACCTCGGTGCCGAACCCGGCGTAGGCCGTCGCCATCTCAGTGGCCACGACGCCGCCGCCGAGGATGGCCAGCGACAGGGGGACGCGCTGCGCACTCGTCGCCTCGCGGCTGGACCACGGCTCGCTCTCCCGCAGGCCCGGGATGTCGGGGAGCAGCGAGGCGGAGCCGGTCGATACCGCGACGGCGTGCTTCGCGCGTAGCACGGTGACCGTGCCGTCCTCCGCGGTGACGGTCACCTCGCGCGGCGCCGTGATGACGCCCCAGCCGCGGACGAGGTCGATGCCGGCGCCCTCGAGCCACTCGACCTGTCCGCTGTCGTTCCAGTTGCTTGTCATCTCGTCGCGGCGCTTGAGCACCGCCGCCACATCCAAGTCGCCGGTGATCGCCTCCCGCGTGCCCCCGACCTTCTGCGCCGCCCGCAGCAGCGCTCCGCTGCGCAGCAGCGTCTTGGACGGCATGCAGGCCCAGTACGAGCATTCCCCGCCGACGAGCTCCGACTCGACGATGACCGTCTTCATCCCACCCTGAACGGCGCGGTCCGCGACGTTCTCGCCGACTGCGCCCGCCCCCATCACGATGACGTCGTAGTCCCTGGTCTCCGTCATGCCCACTCCCTGCTCTCCCGCGGACCCCGCCGCGATTCTCGTCCTGTCCGCCGTATCGTGCTGTCCCCGTGCGGCCTGTCGCCCGGTGGCCCCCTCCGGGATACGGAGTCCGCGAGGACCGGGAGGGTCACCGCCCCACGAACTGCGCCTCGGTGCGCGTGAGGAACGCCTCCATCCCGATGCGCGCGTCCTCGCTCGCGGCCAGCCGCACCAGGGCGGGCTGCAGCTCGGCCTCGGCCGCCGCGTCGCCGGCGCGCACGGCGCGCTTGGCGTTCGCGAGGGCGGCCTGCACCGCGAGCGGCGCCTGCGCGGCGATCCGCTCCGCCAGTTCCAGGGCGCGATCGAACTGCGTCCCGTCGTCGACGACCTCCTGCACGAGGCCGATGCGATGCGCCTCCGCGGCGTCGAAGAGGTCGCCGGTGAGGATGTGGCGCATCGCGTTGCCCCATCCCACCGCCCGCGGGAAGCGCAGCGTCGCGCCGCCGAACGGCAGGATGCCGCGGGTGACCTCGATCTGTCCGAACCGGGTGCCGCGCGCGGCGACCGCGATGTCGGAGGCCAGGATGAGCTCGACGCCGAGCGTGAGACAGGTGCCCTGGACCGCGATCACGACCGGCTTCGTCAGGGGCGTTCCCGACACCTGCCAGGGGTCGATGCCGTCCGGGCCGACGAACGACAGCCCGTCGGCTCCGATGCGCGGGCCGAGGTCTGCGAGGTCGAGGCCGGCCGTGAAGTGGTCGCCCAGCCCGTGCACCAGCCCGACCCGGAGCTCGGGATCGCGCTCCAGCTCCCCGTAGGCGTCCGCCAGCCGGGTCAGCAGGTCGAAGTCGGCGGCGTTGCGCTTCTCCGGGCGATTCAGCCCGATGAGCAGGATGTGGCCCCGCCGCTCCGTGATGATCTTCGGCTCGCTCATGGCCTCCACGCTACTGCCCTGCCTCTGGGCCCACGGGCGGCGTGGCCGCTGCCGGCGAGGCCGTCGGCCCGGTGAGTGCCCCGAGGATGCGCAGGATGACCGGGAGGTCGCGTCCGGCCGCGTCCGGGGATTCGGGGGCGAACTCCATCAGGCCGGCTCCGGCCAGGTCGAACCGGCGGCGGAGTGCCCGGACCGCCTCGGTCAGCCGCTCGGGCTGCACGCCGAACGGCTCCGGGTAGCCGATCCCGTCGATCGAGGACGGATCGAGCACGTCGAGGTCGATGTGCACGTACACCGCCGTCGCGCCCGTGGCGGCCACCGCCTCCACCAGGGCGTCCGGGTCGTCCAGCTCGTCGGGGGAGAGGACGCGGATGGCGTGCTCCTCCACGAAGGCGGACTCGCCGTCGTCCAGCGCACGCGTGCCGGCGAGGATGAGCTGCAGCGGCTCCAGCACGTTCGCCCCGGCCGAGGCCAGACCGTCCGGCCCCTCGCCGAGGAGCGCGCGGAGCACCATCCCGTGGAACGCTCCGGAGGGGGAGGAGGCGACGTCGTTGAGGTCGCCGTGGGCGTCGAACCAGACCACGGCGACCGAGCCGGCGGGATGCGCTCCCAGCGCATGCTGCACCGCGCCCAGCTCCGCGCCGCAGTCGCCGCCGATCGTGATCACGGGAGCCTCCAGCAGCCCAAGCTCCGCCGCCGTCGCCTCGCGCACGGCGGCCAGGGACGAGAAGCGGTTCACGCCCGTGCCGAGGGACTCGCCCGCCGTCGCCGGCACCGGGACCACATGCGTGCGGGCGGGCGGCAGGTCGCCGCGGATGGCGTCGGCGCCGTCGATGAGGCGCATCGCGCGCGAGGACCCCGAGCCCTGCCACTGCGGGACGACGAGGAAGGATGCGGGGCTCACGCCTCAGCGCCCGACGTGCCGGCCTTCAGCGCCGCGAGCCGCGCATCCACCTCGGTCAGCTCGCCCAGGTCGTCCAGCTGCTCGAACTGGGCGTCGAGGCTGGAGGAGGCGAGCTCCTGCGCGCCGCGCACGCGGGCCTCCTCGCGGCGGATCTTCTCCTCGAAGCGGGAGACCTCGCTGGTCGGATCCATGATGTCGATGCTCTTGACGGCATCCATCACCTGCGACTGCGCCCGGGCGCTCGCGGCTCGCGCGACCAGCTCGGCGCGCTTGCTCTTCAGCTGCTCCAGCTTCTCCTTCATCTGGTTCAGGCCGGTCTTCAGCTTCTCGACGACCTCGGTCTGCGCGGCGATCTGCGGCTCGGCGGCCTTCGCCTCGTTCTCGGCCGAGATCTGCCGCTGCAGCGCCACCTTCGCGAGATTGTCGAACTTGTCTGCGTTCGCCGTATCGCCGGCGGCGCGATACTGGTCCGCCTGGCGGCTCGCGGCGAGCGCCTTGTCGCCCCACTCGCCCGCGGCGTCCACGTCTTCGCGGTGGTCGTCCTCGAGCATGCGCAGGTTGCCGATGGTCTCCGCGATCGCGCTCTCGGCGTCCGCGATGCTGTTCGTGAAGTCGCGGACCAGCTGGTCCAGCATCTTCCCCGGGTCCTCCGCCTGATCGAGGAGGGAGTTGACGTTCGCCCGCAAGAGCTGCGAGATCCGTCCGAAGATGGACTGCTTCGCCATGTGGTCTTCCTTTCGCTTCCGCCCGAGGGCGATCATCCGTGTTACGTCAGGTCGTTCAGAACCGTCCGCCGCCGCGCCGGCTCCGCGTGCCGCCTCCGCCGAAGCTTCCGGCACTGAAGCCGCCGCCGCCCCAGCCGCTGCCGCCGCCGCCCCAGCTCCCGCCGCCGCCCCAGCCGCCGCCGCCGCCGAGGCCGCCGCCGAGAACGGAGTCGATCAGGATGCCGCCGAGGATGGCGCCGACTGCGCCGCCCCCTCCGCCGGGACCGACCGTCCCTCCGCCGAAGACGCCGCCCAGGCCGCCGCCCATTCCGGGCTGGAACCCGCCGACATCCTGCTGTGCCAGCTGCGTGGCCTCGTCCGCGAGCTGGGCGGCGCGCTGCGCCTGTGCGAGCGCGGACACCGCATCCGTCGCGCCCGTCTGCTCCGCCTGCGCGACGAGGCGCGACGCCTCGGCGAGCCGGGTGCGGGCTGCGGGTCCTACCGCTCCGCGCCGAGCGGTGAGGAAGTCCTCGCACGCGGACACCCGGGCACGCGCTGTCAGAAGCGTCTGCTGCAGCGCAGACTGGGCGCGCTGCGCCTGCGCCCGGGCGTCGCGGACGCCCTGCAGGACGGCGTCGATCGACCGGTTGGCGGCGTCGAGCCGCCGGGCGAGCTCCAGCGGGTCCACCCGGCCCGCAGCCAGCGCTGCCTGGACATCCGTCACGGTCTGCTCCGTGCCCGCCGCAGTGGCCGCGATCGTGCCACCCGGATCGCTGGAGGCGGCGAGCGCGCGTGCCTCCGCGAGATCGCTGCGCAGCTCCGCGATCGTACGGTCGAGGGATTGCTGCGCCGCGTCCAGGTCGGTGCCGAGCCGGTCGACGGCGTCGAGCAGCAGGCCGGCCTGATCGGCGGACTCCTCGGCGGCACGCACGCCGACCGCGGCGGCGCCGGCATTCCCCGCCGCCTGCTGCGTCGCACCGGCCAGTGCCGTCTCGGCGAAGTCGAGCCGCTGGCCCGCCTGGTCGATGTTGTCGTGCACCGTGGCGAGGGCGGCGTCCGCGTAACGCCGGGCGAGCCCGTCCAGGGTGGACCGGGCGGTCGTCAGGCGCTGCCGGAGCGCTGAGACGCGGCTTGTGAGCTCGGCCGTCGCCTCCGGGATGCGCTTCTCCAGCGCGCGCAACTCGTCGAAGGCGTCGGCTTGGGCGTCGAGTGCCTGGTTGGCCGCGCCGCACAGCTGGACGATGTGGATGTTCCACTCGCGCCGTTGCTCGTCCGTATCGGGCTCCGCGTCATCCAGCCGCTGCTTCAGCGCGAACGCCTCGCGCAGCTGTCCCTTGGCCGCATCGAGCGCCGCCTGGAACGGCACGACAGCCGGGCCGCCGTACTCGGCGGTGGCGTACGCGAGCTCCTGTTCGCTGGTGCGGATGGCGTCGTCCGTCTGCACGAGCGCCGAACCGGCTCGTCGCTCCAGGTCGGCGAGCGGGATGGTGTGCAGCTCGCTCTGCGGGGTCGCCGGCCCAGCGGCGGCCTGCTTCCTCCGCGAACGGCGTGTGCGCACCAGCAGGAAGACGAGGACACCGACCACGATGACGCCGATCAGGAACACCCAGAAGAAGGTCGCACCTCCGCCGGAGCCGCCCAGGGCGTCGCCGAGGCCGGCCGCGGCGGCGACTCCCGCTCCCGCCCAGTCGCCGGCATGAAGCTTCGGCTCGACGTTGTTCTGCTCGATCCCGTCGAGCTGTTCCGGGCTCACCGGGCCGGCGTCGTCGCCGGAGAGGTAGTACGTGCGCCCTGCTGTGGAGACGGCGAGCAGGTAGTCGCGCTGGCCGAGCCCGTTGCGGGCAGCGGTCTCATTGGCCCAGTCCGCGGCCTCGGTCGGGGCGGTGAAGGTGTCGACGTACACGACGAACAGGTCGACATGGTGCTGGGCGTACAGCTGCTCGGCGGCCGCCGTGATGGCCGCCACGTCCCCCTGGCTCAGCACATGGGCGTCGTCGACGACGTGGCCCGCCCCGAAGTCGACGGGGTCCTGCGCGGCGACGGCCCCCTGTCCGGCCGCGAACGGTCCCGCCGCGAGCGGTCCGACCGCTAGCGGTCCCGCCGCGAGCCCGAGCGCCAGCAAGGCCCCGGTCAGCAGACGTAGACCTGGCAAGCGCATCCACCCCTCGCGTTCTCGGGTCCGGCTCTCGGGCCTGGGTTGTACCCCGCTGAGTCTATTTCCGGTGCCTGTGCGCTGTCACTGTTTCCGCCTGTTACAGCGGCGCGTGCGCTCGGCGGGGGTCTGCTGCTGGGATGGAGGCATCCGGTCGAGAGGAGGAGCGCATGACGCAGCAGCCTGTCCTGGCCGTCGTCGAGGCGACGCGCTTCCGCCCGCACGACCCCGCCTATCACGACTACGTGCAGCTGCTCGTCGGCAACGTGATCGCCGAGGCGCGATCCCACGGCTGGAGCGTGATCCGGCTCGCCGCCGACCGCGGAACCGTTGCTCTGCTCTCCGGCACCGCGCAGGCGGACGCCATCGTGATCGTGGGCGGGGAGGACATCCACCCGCGCTTCTACGGCGCGGAGACCGGCTACGCCAACGAGTCCCGGCACCTTCCGGTCGCAGACGCCGCCCAGATCGCGCTCGTCCGCTCCGCCGTGGCACGCCGGACACCGCTGCTCGGCATCTGCCGCGGCCTCCAGATCGTGAACGTGGCCCTCGGCGGGACGCTCGTGCAGGACCTCGGCGACGAGTGCGGTCACGTGAACCGCGGGGTGCCCATCCCGCAGGTGCTCACCACCCACACGGTCCAGCCGGAGGTGGATTCCCGCGTCGCGGAACTGCTCGGCGCGCGCCCCGTCGAGGTCCGCAGCGCGCACCACCAGGCGGTCGACCGGATCGCCGCCGGCCTTGTCGTCACCGCCCGGTCGCACGACGGCCACGTCGAAGCGATCGAGCACCGGGACGCCCCCTTGCTCGCGGTGCAGTGGCACCCGGAGGACGTGCAGGCGCCGGCCGGCCAGCTCACGGCGCTCCTCGGTGTCCTGCGGTCCGGCATCCTGGATGCGGAGCTCGCCTCCCGGTCCGTCGTCGCGGCCTGAGGCGCTCAGTCCCTGACGGCTGCGGTCATTCCTGCACCGGCCATCCGTGGTCGCCCAGCAGCGGCACGAAGGCGACGGCGCCCAGGTCCGTCTTCGTCAGCATCCCGTCGTCTCCGCGGGTGAACAGCGCGAGGTGCTGCGCTCCTCCCGGCCGGCCGACGGGCATCACGATGCGGCCGCCCGGCGCGAGCTGCTCCGCCCACGGACGCGGGACGGACGGTCCAGTGGCCGCGGCGACGATCGCGTCGTACGGCGCGCCGGGTGGCCAGCCGAGCGTCCCGTCTCCGGTCACGACCTCGACACGGTACCCGAGCGCTTCGAGCGTCGCCGCGGCCTCCACCGCGAGGTCGGGATGCCGCTCGATGCTCACCACCCGATGGGCGACCTCCGCGGCGACGGCGGCCGCGTAGCCGGAGCCGGTCCCGACGTCCAGCACTGCGTCCTCCGGACCGATGTGCGCGGCCTCCAGCGTCAGGGCGACGATGTACGGCTGCGAGATGGTCTGGCCGTCCCCGATGGGCATCGGATGGTCCTCGTACGCATAGGGCGCCGCCCGCTCGTCGACGAACAGGTGCCGCGGCACGCGTCTCATCGCATCGAGGACCCGCTGATCCTCGATCCCGCGGCTGACGAGCTGCTCCTCGACCATCCGCGCACGTTCGAAGGTGTGCTCGTGGTTCGTGCCGCCATTGAACCACCGCCGCGGCTCTCGCGCACGACCGAATTTCTTCTGCTCGAGGTGAGCCATCCGGGGCCCGACGGCGCGAAGATCATGCCGTCGTCCTCATCCACGCCGTCCTCCGGGGTCGGCTACTGATCGGCACGGTTCGCGCCGATCATCCGAACGCGCGGGCGTGCTCCACGAGGCGGTCGAAGGCCGCATCCAGGTCCGGGTCGGCCCGCTGACGCTCCGGGTCGGCCAGGTACCACTCCACGATCTCGCCCGCGCCGCGCGCGAACGGGATCCGAGGGCTGAACTCGGGCACGAGCGCTTTGACCTTCCGGTTGTCGAAGTGCATCGAGTGGGCCTTGTCGCCGAGGAGACCCGGCCCCACCTCGGGAATCACGGCGGCGATGGATTCGCTGGCCACGTGCACGAGGTCCGCCTCCACCCCGAGCGCCTCCGCGAGGTAGCGGTAGATCTCGTCCCAGGTCGGCGCCTCGTCGCCGGTGATGTGGAAGGCGTCGCCCACCGCCTCCGGCCGGCCGAGCAGGCCGACGAAGGCGACGGCGAAGTCGGTGTTGTGCGTGATCGTCCAGCGGCTCGTCCCGTCGCCGTGGACGACGACCGGGGCGCCGCGCCGCATCCGCTCCAGGTCGGTCCAGCTGCCCGTCGTCGGGATCAGCGTGCGGTCGTACGTGTGCGAGGGGCGGACGATCGTCGCCGGGAAGCCGCGGTCGCGGTACGCCTCGACCAGGAGGTCCTCGCACGCGATCTTGTCCCGTGAGTACTGCCAGAAGGGGTTCCGGAGCGCCGTGGACTCGGTGACCGGGACGCGCGACGGCGGCTTCTGGTACGCCGACGCCGAGCTGATGAAGACGAACTGGCCGACGCGTCCCTCGAACAGGTCGAAGTCCGTCCGGATGTGCTCGGGGGTGAACGCGAGGAACTCCGCCGCCACGTCGAAGCTGCGCTCGCCGAGGACGCGGTGCACGCTCTCCGGGTCGCGGATGTCGGCGTGCAGCACCTCCACACCGTCGGGCAACGGCCGGGTGGAGCTGGCGCCGCGGTTGACCACCGTGACCTCGTGTCCGCGATCGACCGCCTCGGCGACGCACGCCGAGCTGATCACGCCCGTCCCACCGATGAAGAGTGTCCGTGTCGCTGCCATGCCCGCTCCTTTACGCGTCCCCGTCGTGCACCTGCCCGTCGCCGGTGCCGGGAGGTTCCGCCGAATGGCCAGGCTAACCCCGCGGGGCGCGGCACGCGAGGTGCCCCATCATCCGATCCGGTCCTTCCGTTCCCTCCCGTCCGTTCCCGTCCCTTCCGTTCCCGACCCTTCCGTTCCCGTCACTTCCGTTCCTTCCCGCTTGCGAAGGAGATTCGACCGTCTCCCGGCCGAATCTCCTTCACTACTGCCAATCGAAGGAGATTCGAAGCTGTTCGTCCTTCGTTGCACAGCACCCGCCTGCTGCGGGTTCTCCACAGATCGGCGGCCGGCCCGGCGACGATGCCGCCGGCGCACTGAGACTGGGCACATGATCGACCAGCACACGTTGACCCGCCTGGGCGGGATCGCCACCGCCCATCAGCTCCGCGCCGCCGGGGCTTCGTCCGAACAATTGTCGGCAGCCGTACGAGCCGGAGAACTGCGCCGGATCCGCAAGGGGGTCTACGCGCTGCCCACCGCCTCGCGCGATGCGCTCACGGCTGTCGTCGCGCGAGGACGGCTCTCGTGCGTGACCGCCGCACGCACATATGGTCTGTGGGGAGGCGATGACACGCGGTTGCATCTTCAGCTCGCTCCGAACACCCGGGCGGGACCGCGGGGTGGCTGCGTCCGGCACTGGCGGCCGGCCGAATCGCACGAGGAGCTCTGGAGGGTCAGTCTTGCGGACTGCCTCCGCTCGGTGGGGCGGTGCGCCGATGAGGAGACCGCCGTGGCGGTATTCGACACCGCCATCTCTGCGGGACTGACGAATCCTCTGGCCTTGCGGGACGTACTGGCCGGAACGCCGGCCAACGTTCGCGCGAGAGCGCAACTCGCTCGGCCGGGCTCCGATTCCGGTGTCGAGTCGATCGTGCGCCAGCGGCTCCAGCGCCGCGGCCACCTCGTGGAGCAGCAGGTGCACGTCGAGGGTGTGGGGCGGGTCGATCTGCGTGTCGACGGCGTGCTGTATGTCGAGGTCGATGGATTCGGATTCCACAGCGATCGCCAGGCGTTCGACCGCGACCGCCAGAGGGATGCCGGGCTGGGCGCCCGTGGACTGGCGCGTATGCGGGTCTCCGCCGCCCAGGTTCGCAGGAACTGGCCGGCCGTCCTCCGGGCGATGGA
>NZ_JBNDHX010000030.1:0-34637 GCF_056755275.1 Leifsonia sp. HAY1-4F | reverse complement strand
TCCGTCGTCGGCAGCGTCAGATGTGTATAAGAGACAGGTTCCCGCCGCCCGGCTACCGGGATTCAGGCCGCGATCAACCGGCGCTGGCGGTGCTGATCGCCGACGCCATGTCCTTCAGGGCCTGGTCGACCGTCTTGTCACCCTTGAGCGCTGCGTAGGCGTTGTCCTGCACGGCCTTGGTGATGGCCGGGTAGAAGGGCGAGACCGGACGCGGGACCGCGTTCTCGATCGACGTCTTCAGCGTGCTCAGGTACGGCAGCTTGCTGTTCAGCGAAGCGTCGTCGTACAGCGAGCTGACGACCGGTGCGAGCGAGCCCTGCGTCACGAAGAACTTCTGCGTCTCCTCGGTCTGCAGGAACTTCAGGAACGCGAACGCCGTCGCCTTGTGCTTGGAGTACACGCTGATCGCCGCGTTGTGACCGCCCAGGCTGGAGACGCCCGGCTTGTCCGCGCTGATGCCCGGCAGCGGTGCGATCCCGAACGTGTCCTTCACGACCGACGAGCCATCCGTCTTGGCCAGGTTGTACACGTACGGCCAGTTGCGCAGGAACATCAGCTTGCCGGCCTCGAACGACTGCCGGCCCTGCTCCTCCTGGTAGGTGATGGCCTCCTTCGGGATCTGCCCGTTCTTGAAGCCGTCGACCAGCCGGGACAGACCCGTCTTCGCCTCGCTGCTGTCGACGGTGACCTTCTTGCCGTCGGAGCCGACGATCGTGCCGCCGTTGGTGTTGATCGCCTCGGCGACGTTCACCGTCAGGCCCTCGTACTGGGCGAACTGACCGGCGTAGCAGCCGATGCCCTTCGCCTTGGCGATGTCGCAGTCCTTCAGCATCTCGTCCCACGTCTTCGGCGGGGTCGGGACCAGATCCTTGCGGTAGTACAGGATGCCACCGTCCGAGGTCTGCGGCGCTGCGTACTGCGTGCCGTTGTACGTGCCCGACTTGACCGTCGGAGCGAGCAGAGCGGAGTTGTCCATCTTGAACGTTCCGGTCAGCGGCTGGAGCCAGCCCTTGGCGGCGAACTCACCGGTCCACACCACGTCCACGTCCACGACGTCGTAGTTCGGGTCCTTCGCCTGGAAGTGCTGCACCAGGTCGTCGTGCTGCTGGTCGGCCTGGTCGGTCTGCTCCTTGAAGGTGACCTTCTCGTTGGGGTGGGCTGCATTCCACTTCGCGATGAGGGGTCGGACCACATTCGAGTTGTCCTTGCCCTGCACGTAGGTGATCGGACCCTTGCTGTCGGTGTTGGCGCCGGCGTCGCCGCCGCCGCTTCCACTTCCCGATCCACCGCCACCGGTACATCCGGCCAGCGTAAGACCGACGAGGGCCACACCGGCGATCACGGAGAGACGTGCTGCTTTCATTTCACTCCTCGTTGAGCTCTTGGTGCGGACGCAGATGTGCGCCCGCTGGTCACCGTACCCCCAGGCTCTCGCGTTCTGCAAGCGTTTACGTCAAGCGCTTGCATCACGGTTGCGTCACGTCGGTCGACCCCTGAGCGAGGGCTACGCTGAGTCCATGAGTGGGATGCGCGGCATGGCGGCGGCCAGTGGCGGCGGCGGCGGACGCGGGCGTATCAGCGGAGGAGACCGGGCCGCTCAGCGCGCGTTGAACGCCGAGGCGCCGCGGATCCCGAACCTCTTCGGGCGCATCCTGGAGCTCTTCGCACCCCACCGGATGGCCATCGTCGTCACCATGGTGCTGGTGCTCGCGGGTGCGGCGCTGACCGTGGTCCCGCCGCTGCTGACGCAGCGCGCCTTCGACGACGGGCTGTTCGGGCGCAACGGCAGGCCCGACCTCCCGGTGCTCCTCGAGATCGTGGTGCTGATGCTCGTGGTGTTCCTCGCCTCAGCCCTCCTCGGCGTCTGGCAGACCTACCTGACCGCGTCGGTCGGCAACAAGGTCATGGGGGCGCTCCGGGTGCGACTGTTCTCGCATCTGCAGTCGATGGAGCTCAGCTTCTTCACGCGCACCAAGACCGGCATCATCCAGTCGCGGCTGCAGAACGACGTGGGCGGTGTCGCGAACGTCCTCACCAACACGATGTCCAGCATCCTGGGCAACACCGTCACGGTGATCGCCGCCCTGGTGGCGATGCTGCTGCTGAACTGGCAGCTGACGATCGTCGCGGTCGTGCTGATGCCCATCCTCGTCATCGCGCAGCGCCGCGTCGGGCAGGTGCGTGCCCGCATCGCGACGAAGACCCAGGAGTCGCTGTCGGACATGACCGCGATCACGCAGGAGACGCTGAGCGTCTCGGGCATCCTGCTCTCGAAGAGCTTCAACCGTCAGGCTGCGGAGGTCGAGCGGTACTCCGACGAGAACGACAACCAGATCCGCCTGCAGGTCTCGCAGGCGATGAGCGGGCAGTGGTTCTTCGCGATGGTGAACATCTTCCTGTCCTCCATTCCGGCGATCGTGTACCTGATCTCGGGCTGGCTCATCCTCGGCGGCGCGAACGACATCTCGGCCGGCACCATCGTCGCGTTCACGACGGTGCAGGCGCGGCTGCTCTTCCCGCTGCTCGCCCTCATGCGCGTGTCGCTGGACCTGCAGACCTCCAGCGCCCTGTTCGCCCGGATCTTCGAGTACCTCGACCTGCGTCCCGCCATCGCGGACCGGCCGGACGCCGTGCCGGTCGATCCGTCCCGGCACCTCGGGCGCATCGAGTTCGACCATGTCGTCTTCCGGTATCCCGACGCCCGGCCGGGGGAGCGCAACACGCTGGACGACGTCTCGTTCGACATCCGGGCCGGCGAGTTCGCGGCGTTCGTCGGCCCCAGCGGCGCCGGGAAGACGACCGTCTCCTACCTCATCCCGCGGTTCTACGACGTCACGAGCGGCCGCATCCGGTTCGGCGACGCGGACCTGCGCGACCTGCAGCAGGAATCGCTCGTCTCGCACATCGGCGTGGTCAGCCAGGAGACGTACCTGTTCCACGCGTCCATCGCCGAGAACCTCCGGTACGCGCGCCCCGACGCGACCCAGCAGCAGCTGGAGGATGCGGCCAAGCGGGCGAACATCCACGAGACGATCGTCAGCTTCCCGGACGGATACGAGACCATCGTGGGGGAGCGCGGCTACCGGCTCTCCGGCGGCGAGAAGCAGCGGATCGCGATCGCCCGGGTGCTGCTGAAGGATCCGGAGGTGCTCATCCTCGACGAGGCGACGAGCGCCCTCGACACGATCTCGGAGCGGGTCGTGCAGCAGGCGCTGGACACCGCCTCCAGTGGGCGCACCACCATCGCGATCGCTCACAGGCTCTCGACGATCGTCTCGGCCGACGTCATCTTCGTGATCGACCACGGGCAGGTGGTGGAGCGGGGCACGCATCGCGAGCTGCTCGACGCCGGCGGGGTGTACTCGCGGCTGTACCGCGAGCAGACCGAGAGCGCCCTGCTCGAGGAGTGATCCTGCTCGTGTCGTGGTCTCCCGCATTCGGGAGGGTGAGAGTTAGACTGGGCTAACTTTCGGTGCGGGAGGGCGTATGAGCGTCGATGTCGATCAGCGCACCGTCCGGCGCGCGCCGACACGGCTGGTGCTGCTCCTCGGGCCGGCCTTCGTCGCGGCCATCGCCTACGTCGACCCGGGCAACGTCGCAGCGAATCTGACGGCCGGGGCGCGCTACGGCTACCTGCTGGTCTGGGTTCTCGTCGCCGCCAACGCCATCGCCGTGTTCGTGCAGTACCAGTCGGCGAAGCTCGGGATCGTCACCGGGCGCAGCCTCCCCGAACTGCTCGGGGAGCGGCTCGGAACAGGCGCCCGCCGCGCGTACTGGGTGCAGGCGGAGCTGGTGGCCGCGGCGACCGACATCGCCGAGGTGATCGGCGGCGCGATCGCGCTCAACCTGCTGTTCGGCCTCCCGCTGCCGGCCGGCGGGGTCATCGTCGGGATCGTCGCGATCGGCATCCTCGCCATCCAGTCACGCGGCGGTCAGCGCCCGTTCGAGGCGGTGATCCTCGGCCTGCTGGCGGTCATCGCGGTGGGTTTCCTGGCCGGGCTGTTCGTCAGCCCGGTCGACTGGCGCGCAGCCGCGGCGGGAGTGGTCCCGCGCTTCGACGGCGTCCCGACGGTGCTGCTCGCGACGAGCATGCTGGGCGCCACCGTGATGCCGCATGCGATCTATCTGCACTCGGCCCTGGCGCGCGACCGGCACGGGGTGGCGGGCGATGCGGGCCGCCTCCGCACGCTGCTCCGCGCCACCCGGGTGGATGTGGTGCTCGCCCTGGTCATCGCCGGTGCCGTCAACATCGCCATGCTCCTCGTGGCCGCGTCGTCGCTCCGCGGCGTCGCCGGGACGGACACCATCGAGGGAGCGCACAACGCGATCGCCGCGGAGCTCGGGCCGGCGGTCGGCATCGTCTTCGCGGTCGGGCTCCTCGCCTCCGGTATGGCCTCGGCCTCCGTCGGCAGCTACGCAGGAGCCGCGATCATGGGCGGGCTGCTGAAGCTGCGCGTGCCGCTGCTCACCCGGCGGGTCGTGACGCTCATCCCGGCGGTCATCGTCCTCGCGCTCGGCGTCGACCCGACCTGGGCGCTGGTGCTGTCGCAGGTGTTCCTGAGCCTGGGCATCCCGTTCGCCATGATCCCGTTGCTGCGTCTCACCGGCTCGCGCTCCGTGATGGGCGATGCTACCGACCGTCTGTGGGTGCGCATCCTCGGTGGATGCGTCGCCGCGCTCGTCGTCGCCCTCAACCTCGCCCTCGTCATCCTCACGCTCGCCTCCCCCTGACCCGAGCCCCACCATCGAGTCCACGAAGACTGCACGCAACACGCCGTCGAAGCGTGCAGTCTTCGTGGACTCGATGGTGGGGCGGGAGCGGCTCAGGGGCGGGAGGCGACCCAGACGGCCGAGGCGGCGGACGGAGGGAGCGTGACGGACCGGTCGCCGAGGCGCACGGTGACGTCGTCGCCGGGCGTGCCGCGCGCATCCACCTGCAGCACGGCGTCGAGGCCGATTCCGCGCTCGGCGAGGTAGCGCAGCACGGCCGGGTCGGAATCCGAGATGCGCACCACGACCACCGCGACTCCGGGCGGCGCGCCGAGGAGCGGCACGGCATCCGGCCGGCGCGGCGTGCCGTCCGCCGTCGGGATGGGGTCGCCGTGCGGATCGCGCGCCGGGAACCCGAGGCGCCGGTCCATCCGCTCGACGAGCTGGTCGGAGACCGCGTGCTCCAGAACCTCGGCCTCGTCGTGCACCTCGTCCCAGCCGTAGCCGAGCTCCTCGACGAGGAACGTCTCGATCAGGCGGTGCCTGCGCACCATGGCGACCGCGTGAGCGCGCCCCGCCTCGGTCAGCTCCACCCCGCCGTACCGCTCGTGCGCGACGAGGCCCTGCTCGGCCAGGCGGCGGATGCCGTCTGAGACGGTCGCCGCGCGGACGCCCATCCGCTCGGCGAGCTGCTTCACCGTGACCGGACGGTCCGACCATTCCGTCGCCGACCAGATGATCTTCAGGTAGTCCTGTGCGACGGGCGACAGGTCGGACACGGGCATGAGGCGATTGTAGGGCCCGGTCACACGGTCGTCCCGAGGCGCGGTCGCTGTTACCGTGGGACGGGTGAAGTACGCACAGACCATCATCGACTTGGTCGGCGACACCCCGCTCGTGAAGCTCAACAGGCTGACCGACGGGATCGCGGCGACGGTTCTCGTCAAACTCGAGTACCTGAACCCCGGAGGTTCGTCGAAGGACCGCATCGCCTCCCGCATCATCGACGCTGCGGAGCAGGACGGGCTGTTGAAGCCCGGCGGCACCATCGTGGAACCGACGAGCGGCAACACCGGAGTCGGACTCGCCCTGGTCGCGCAGCAGCGCGGCTACCGGTGCGTGTTCGTCCTCCCCGACAAGGTGGGGGAGGACAAGATCAACGTCCTCACCGCCTACGGAGCGGAGGTGGTGGTGACGCCGACGTCGGTGCCGCCCGAGCATCCCGACTCCTATTACTCGGTCTCGGACCGGCTGGCCGCCGAGATCCCCGGGGCGTTCAAGCCCAACCAGTACTTCAACCCGAACGGCCCCCGCAGCCACTACGAGACGACGGGTCCGGAGATCTGGCGTGACACCGACGGGCGGATCACGCACCTCGTCGCCGGCGTCGGCACGGGCGGCACGATCACCGGCACCGGACGGTACCTCAAGGAGGTCTCCGAGGGTCGCGTCCGCATCGTCGGGGCCGACCCGGAGGGGTCCGTGTACTCCGGCGGAACCGGTCGTCCGTACCTGGTCGAGGGCGTCGGCGAGGACTTCTGGCCGGGCGCCTACGACCCGACCGTCGTGGACGAGGTGATCGCCGTGAGCGACGCCGACGCGTTCCGGATGACGAGGCGTCTCGCTCGCGAGGAGGGCATCCTCGTGGGAGGCTCCAGCGGCATGGCGGTCGCCGCGGCGCTGCGGGCGGCGAAGGATCTCGGTCCGGACGACATCGTCGTCGTCATCCTCCCGGATGGCGGCCGCGGCTACCTGGCGAAGATCTTCAACGACCGGTGGATGCAGTCCTACGGATTCAGCGAGGTGCCGGACGAGTCCACGGTGCACGACGTCATCGCGAAGAAGAAGGGCGCGCTGCCGGACCTGGTGCACACGCACCCGGCCGAGACCGTGCGCGACGCCATCCAGACTATGAACACGTACGGCGTGTCCCAGCTCGTGGTGCTGACGGCGGAGCCGCCGGTCGTCATGGGCGAGGTCGCCGGCGCGCTCGACGAGCGGTCGCTGGTGGATGCGGTGTTCAGCGGGCACGCCGAGATGAGCGACAGCGTGGGCCAGCACCTGGGCGAACCGCTTCCGCTCATCGGAGTCAACGAGTCCGTGACCGCGGCCCGCGCTGCCCTGGCCACCACGAGTGCCTTGCTGGTGACGGACGGCGGCAAGCCCGTCGCGGTGCTCACCCGGCAGGATCTCCTCAACTACTTCAGCGACTGAACGAAACCTTCGGAGAAGGACGACAATGACACACGGCTTCGCCACACGCGCCATTCACGATGGTCAGGAGTTCGACCCGACCACGGGCGCGATCATCCCGCCCATCTACCAGACGTCGACCTTCGTGCAGGACGGCATAGGGGGCCTCCGCGGCGGCTACGAGTACGGCCGCTCGGGCAACCCGACGCGGACGTCGCTCGAGACGCTGCTCGCGTCGCTGGAGGGCGGCGTCCGTGCCCTCTCCTTCGCGTCCGGGCTCGCTGCCGAGGATGCGCTGCTGCGTGCCGCGCTGCGCCCCGGCGATCACATCGTGCTCGGCAACGACGCCTACGGCGGGACCCACCGGCTGATCGAGCGCATCCACGGCGACTGGGGCATCCGCAACACCTCCGTCGACCTCGCCGACCTGGACGCCGTGCGCGGTGCGCTGGCGAGCGACGGCACACGGATGCTGTGGATCGAGACCCCCAGCAACCCGCTCATGAAGATCAGCGACATCGCGGCCCTGGCGGAGCTCGGCCACGCCGCCGGCGCGATCGTCGTCGTGGACAACACCTTCGCCTCCCCCGCGTTGCAGCAGCCGCTGTCGTTCGGAGCGGATGTCGTGGTGCATTCGACCACGAAGTACCTCGGGGGTCACTCCGACGTGATCGGCGGAGCGCTCGTCTTCGCCGAGGAGGAGCTCGCCGAGAAGGCCAAGTTCCTCCAGTTCGCGGCGGGCGCGGTGTCGTCCCCGATGGATGCGTGGCTCACGGTGCGCGGGATCAAGACGCTCGACGTCCGCCTGCGCCGGCACAGCGCGAACGCGCAGGCGATCGCGGAGGCCCTGGTCGGCCACGACGGCATCGACGCGGTGTACTACCCCGGCCTGCCGGACCACCCGGGCCACGACCTGGCCGCACGTCAGATGAGTGGCTTCGGCGGGATGCTCTCCGTGGCGGTCTCGGGCGGTTCGGCGGCGGCGCGCAGGTTCGCGGAATCGACCCGGGTCTTCCAGCTGGCCGAATCGCTCGGCGGCGTGGAGTCGCTGATCGGCTATCCCTCGGAGATGACCCACGCCTCGGTGCGTGG
Source organism: Leifsonia sp. HAY1-4F (assembly GCF_056755275.1). NCBI lineage: Bacteria > Bacillati > Actinomycetota > Actinomycetes > Micrococcales > Microbacteriaceae > Leifsonia > Leifsonia sp. HAY1-4F. Next base: position 26,642 of record NZ_JBNDHX010000030.1, on the reverse strand, counting down.
GACGGCTCTCGAAGTGCCGGACGACGTCGTCCGGCTCTCGGTCGGCATCGAGGACGTGGACGACCTGCTCGCCGATGTGGAGCAAGCACTCGGCCGGTAGTCGCCCACGCTCGCCGTCGGGCGAGCGGACGGCGGGAGGGGCTCAGGCGGAGGGGTAGATCCGCGTCGCCCGCTCGAAGAAGCGCGGCTGCGCCGGATCGGTCCGGATGAGGCTCGCATGATGGAGTGACCGCAGGGCGGCGAAGAGTCCGGGGATCCGCATCCCGTGCAGCTCCTCGACGGCGATGCCCGGCCGCTGAACGATGAGCGACAGCAGTCGCGCGCGCTCGACCGGGGTGCTGCGCTCGGTCAGCAACGACGGCTCGAACGGGATCCGCGCCTTCGTATCCCACATGCCGGCTCCTCGTGTCGCGCCCATCAGGTAACGACGATTTGTTGCGTCGCTCGGTCAGTTATAGGGCACGATCCGGCGTCCGGCAAATGGTATATGACGAGAATCACAGGAATGGCACGCCTGCGCCGCAACAGACGTGCGTGGGAACGATCCCATTCCGTCGGCAGCGTCTTCACGGCAAACGGGTATTGTCCGAGCGTGATCGGTCGCCGATAGTGGAGTGGTGAGGACGTTCGGAGTGGAGGAGGAGCTCCTCCTGGTGGACGCGCGCGGCATGGCGGCGGCAGTCGCGCCGTCGCTCCTCGCCGACGCGCCGACGGTCGTCGGCGGGCCGTCGGTGAGTGCCGAGTTCCAGCAGGAGATGATCGAGACCCAGACGCGTCCCTTCCTCACCGCGAGCGATCTCCTCCTCGACATCGTCGGCGGCCGCGAACTGGCGGATGGGCTGTCGCGGCGCCACGGCGCCCGGGCGATCGCCGTGGCGATGTCGCCGATGCGGCTGCGTCCCCACGTGACCGAGGACCCGCGCTACGCCAAGATGGTCGAACGGTACGGGCTCACCGCCCGGGGGACGCTGGTGTGCGGCTACCACGTCCACGTCGGCATCGAGTCCCGCGAGGAGGGCGTCGCCGTGCTGGACCGCATCCGCACGTGGCTCCCGACGCTGCTCGCCCTGAGCGCGAACTCGCCGTTCTTCGGGGGAGCGGACACCGGCCACGCGAGCTACCGCTTCGCGGCATGGCACCAATGGCAGAGTGCGGGCCCGACCGACGTGTTCGGCTCGGTGGAGGCGTACGACCGTTTCGAGCGCTTCCTCGTCGACACGGGCGTCATCCTCGACACCGGGATGCTGTACCTCGACGCGCGCGTGTCGCACAAGCAGCCGACGGTCGAGGTACGCGTCGCCGATGTGTGCCTCGACGCTCGGGACGCGGTCGTCATCGCGGCTCTCGTCCGTGGGCTCGTGGACACGGCCGTGGCGGAGTGGCACGCGGGCGTGGTGCCTGCCCCCGTGCCCTCCGCTGCGCTGCGCCTCGCCGAATGGCAGGCCGCCCTCACCGGAGTGGCCGGCTCGCTCCCGCATCCCGTCACCTGGCGCGAGGGCTCCGCCGTCGAGGCTGTGGATGCGCTGCTCGCGCACACGTCCGCGGCCCTCGAGTCGAACGGCGACCTGATGCTCGTCCGCACGGGTCTTGCGCGCATCCACGCGACCGGGGGAGGGGCGGGGCGACAGCGTGCGGCGTACCAGCGACGGGGCAGGATGCGCGACGTGATCGCACTCGCGGTGGCGGCGACCCACGACCAGGCGGAGGACGACGACCAGGTCGTCGCGTGACGCGGTTCCGGCCGTCCCGAGCGCCCTTCCGCGCGCCCGGGATCGCGCCTATTCTGCGGTCATGACGGAGAAGGAGCTCGCCCACCAGCACGCCGTCTACACCTATGGGTCCCTGCCGTTGACGCTCATGTACAGCCCGACTGCGACGGCCGCGTGGGAGGTGTATTACGGGGGCGAGTACCTCGGGCTCATCGAGGAGGTGCACACCACGGGCGAGCTGTGGCCTGCCTTCGTCGCGCGGCTTCCCGGCGACGAGGACGTGGGCGAGGGCATCCCCGCGCGGGACTGGCGGGTGGCCGTCGAGGTGCTGGCAGGCCAGGCGGGGCTCTGAGGCGGCTCTGAGGCCCGGGATGTTCCTGGATGCGCAGCCGCGCATCCACCTCGGCGCTAGAAAGCGAACTGGGACCACTCGTCGCGGGCGAGCGCCACCTGCTCGCCGTGCGAATCCACCAGCCACTGGTCCGGCGTGCAGCCCCGGTAGGTGCACAGCAGGGTCTCGCTGGTCCATCCGTCAGCCGAGCGGATCCAGCGCACCAGGTGCACGTCCTGGCCCGGTTTCGGTGCGTTCCCGATGGGTGATTCGAAGGTCGTCACGCTGCACCCCTCCCCTTGTGCGGCCTGTCTGACCTCGACCCTACCGGGGTACACGAGCGGGGGACAAGAGAGGACGGGGATCAGTTGCCGCTGTCGTCCTGCATCGGGTCGAACTCGTCGTGCTCCGGCTCGACGAGGCCGTCGGCGTCGTAGGGCTCCTCGTCGCCGCCGCCCTCCGCGATCGCGTCGGTGTCGATCGGCTCGCCCGACGGAGTTTCCAGCCAGTGCTCCTTGGCGTCGCTCATGGCGTGACCCCTCTCTGGATGCTCTGAGCGCGATGGTAGACGGGTGGCCGCCCGTGGGGAAGGGCTCGGGACGACGCTCATTCGCCCGGCTCCCGGCCCGTCAGCCGCACCTCCTCCACATCCAGCCGCCGCTGCACATCCCGCAGCACGATGTCGTCGATCTCGCCGCGATCGCGCAGCCGGGTCACCTCCTCCCGTTTCCGCTGCAGCAGTGCGAGCCGGAGCTCCGTGTCCTGCCTGCTGCGCTCCGCGACCTCCTCGGCGTCCCGGGACTCCTCCTCCACCTCCAGCAGTTCGAGGTGCTCCTCGAACTCCCCCTGGATGCGCTCGCTGATCGCCCGGTCGACCCTCAGCCGGCGGGCGAGACCGGGCAGCTCGTCGAGCGCGGCCCGGGTGGCGCTGGTCTCGGCCAGGTGCAGCTCGTGCCCGACCGATTCGTCCGAGGGGAGGTGCGCCCAGCGCACGACCGAGGGCAGGAGCAGCCCCTGGAACACCAGCGTCGTGACGATGACGCCCGCGGTGACGAACACGATGAAGTCGCGTCCGGGAAAAGGGGAGCCGTTCATCAGCGTCGCGGGAACCGCTAGCGCCGCGGCCAGCGACACGGCGCCGCGCATGCCGGCCAGCCCGCTGACCACGCGCGCCCGGTCGCTCATCCGCCGCTCGCGCTGCTGCGGCCGGCGATCGAGGAGCCGGATCAGGTAGACCGTCGCGAAGAGGTAGGCGAAACGGACCGCCACGATGACGCCCGTCACGGCGGCGATGGCGGCGATGCCCATCCCGAGGTCGCTCTGCGCGAGCTCGGAGGTGGCGCGCGGCAGTTCGATGCCGACGAGCACGAACAGGCTCGCGTTGAGCAGGAAGGTCGCGAACGTCCAGAACGCGTCCGATTGTCTGCGGCCCTCCGCGACCCCGGTCCGCGGACCCGACTGGCTGATGATCAGGCCGGCGACGACGACCGCGAGAACGCCGGATGCGTGGATGAGCTCGGCCAGCAGATAGGCGATGAACGGTGTGAGCAGCATGGCGATGTTCTGCGTGATGGCATCTCGCAGGCGGCGGCGGGCGAGCAGGGCCAGCCAGGCGATGAGGGCTCCGACCAGGGCAGCGCCGACGTAGGCGATGACCAGCGTGAGGGAGACGACGCTGGGGCTGACGTCGGTGTCCCCGACGGTGAACCCGACGGCGAGCGACCACAGCACCAGTGCCGTCCCGTCGTTCACCAGGCTCTCCGCGCGCAGGATCGTCACGTTGCGGCGGGGGAGCGAGCGCGTGAACGATGTGACGGCAGTGGCATCCGTCGGCGCGATCGCGGCGCCCAAGGTCCAGGCAGCCCCCCACGGCAGCCCCATCGCATGTGCGAGCACCGCCACAGCGGCGGCCGTGACCACCACCAGCCCGGTGCTCATCAGGACGATGCCGCGGAGGTTGCTGCGGATCTCGCGCAGCGACGTGGTCAGGCTCTCCCAGTACAGGATCGCGGGGAGGAACAGGAACAGCACCACCTCGGGGGCGAGCTGGATGTCGCGGAACAGCGGCACCAACCCGATGAGGACGCCGATGCCGACGAGGAGGAGCGGCTGCGCGATCCCGGTCTTCCGGGCGATCAGTTTCGACACCAGGGTGGTCACGCCGATCACGACGACGAGTTCGAGTCCGAGCACGGGGCCTCCTTGCGAGACATCCTCCCGCGGTGGGACGGAGGCGGGAACCCTTGGCCGGGGAATGCCCGGGATGGGGCGCGCTGCGGAGCAGTGCGATGCCTGTGGATGCGGCTCGCCTGCACCGATGTCGGAGGTCCGCGACATGATGGGGGGATGACGGAGCGCAGGCCATCCCCTACCCGAGCCGGCCGGGGTGAACCGTCGCTTCCGGACCCCCAGGTGCCCGCCGCACCGCACGGGCACCTCGGGGTGGCCGGAGGCACCGCGCTCTACATCGCAGCGGTGCTCGGCACAGGCATCCTCGTGCTGCCGGCGCTCGCCGCGGCTGCTGCCGGGCCGGGGGCGATCCTCGCCGTCGCTGCGCTCGCGCTCATCTCCATTCCGCTCGCCGCGACGTTCGCGGCTCTCGCCCGGCGGCATCCCGATGCGGGAGGAGTGGCGACGTTCGCGCGGCGGGCCTTCGGGCCCGGAGCCGCCCGGATCATCAGCTACTGGTTCTTCTTCGGCACGCCGATCGGGGCTCCGATCGCCGCGCTGATGACCGCGCGCTACGTCGTGGCAGTCGTGGGAGGCGACACAACGAGCACCACCCTGATCGCCATCGGGCTGATGGTGATCCCGATCGTCGTCACGGCGTTCGGGGTGCGGTTCGCCGCCTCCGTCCAGCTGGTCCTGTCCGGCGCGCTGATCGCCGTGCTCGTCTTCGTCCTGGCAGCGGCCGCGCCGCACTCGCAGGCGGCCAACCTGCAGCCGCCGCTGCCGCACGGCTGGGGCGGAGTCGGCCTGGCGATGAGCCTCTACATCTGGGCGTTCGCCGGGTGGGAGGCGGTGGCGGGCATCGGCGGCGAGTTCCGCAATCCCCGCCGGGACATCCCCCGCGCCACCGCCTACGCGCTGGTCATCGTCTCGGTGGCGTACCTCGCCATCCAGACCGTCACGGTGGTGGTGCTGGGCGACCACGCGGCGTCGAGCGCCGTCCCGCTGCTCGACCTCGTCGAGGTGGCGACCGGCTCGGGAGGCGGGGTGGTGGTCGCCGTCATCGCGGCGATCGTCGTCACCGGCGTCTTCAACGCCTACCTCGCCGCCTTCAGCAAGCTGGGCGCCGCCATGGGCCGAGACGGCGACCTGCCGGCCTGGTTCGGCCGGGGAGTCGAGAACGGTGCCGTCGCCCGGCGCGGCCTGCTGCTCTCGGCCGTCGTGATGGCGCTGTACTCGGTCGTGGTCCTGGCGAACGGCGACCTGCAGCCGTTCATCCTCGTGCACACGAGCATCGCCGCGGCCGTGTACGGCTTGGGCGTCGCCTCTGCCCTTCGACTGCTCCCGGCCCGTTCGGTGGGATGGTGGATGGCGCTCCTCTCGTGCGTGCTCGCAGCCGGGTTGCTCCTGCTCGCGGGATGGCATCTCGTGTTTCCGGCGGGCGTCGCGCTCATCGCCCTGGCTGTCGGGGTGCTGGCGCGGCGGCATCCGCGGCCCGATCCCGATCCCGGAGAGGCGGCATCCACAGCCCCCGATCCCGGATAATGGGTCGCGGGGGGCGCCGGTCATCGACTGACGGCCGGCCCCGGCAGGGAGGGGATGCTGTGACGGAGCACCAGCGTGCGGCGAGCATGCGTGACGTCGCGGCCCTCGCCGGTGTCTCGCACCAGACCGTTTCGCGGGTCATCAACGAGCATCCGAGCATCCGCGAGGCCACCCGGCAGCGTGTGCTGGATGCGATGAGCCAGCTGCACTACCGGCCCAACCGCGCCGCGCGCGCCCTCGTCACCGCCCGCTCCCGGACCATCGGCGTCCTCTCGACGTCGGCCGCGGCGCTGTACGGGCCGGTCTCCAGCATCAACGCGATCCAGGATGCGGGCCGAGCGGCCGGCTACTACATCGCCGTCGCACAACTGGCTGACCTGAGCCCCGGCTCCATCGCGGCAGGACTCGACCATCTGCTGGCGCAGTCGGTCGAGGGGATCGTGGTGATCGCCCCGCAGGAAGTGGTGCTCGACCAGCTCCAGACGGCGGGCCTCACCGTGCCGTACGTGACGCTGCAAGGCGGTCCGTCGACGGTGCAGCGGGAGCTCACCGTGGACCAGGTCGCCGGTGCGCGCACGGCGACGCGCCATCTCATCGAGCTCGGCCACCGCAGGATCGCCCACATCTCGGGGCCGCTGGAGTGGTTCGAAGCTCAGGCGCGCGTCCACGGTTACCGGGTGGAGCTGGCGGAGGCCGGACGGGAGCCGGAACCGGCGGCAGCAGGCGACTGGACGGCGGAATCCGGCTACCGCGTCGGCCTGCGGGTGCTGGCGGACCCGGCGATCACGGCGGTCTTCACCTCCAACGATCAGATGGCGCTCGGGCTCTACCACGCGGCGAACGAGGCCGGCCGCCGCATCCCCGGGGACCTGAGCGTGGTCGGCTTCGACGACATCCCGGAGGCTGCGCACTTCTGGCCGCCGCTGACGACAGTCCGTCAGGACTTCACCGAGCTCGGCCGACGCAGCATCGAAAGCATCGTCGCCGAGATCGAGGGCGGGACCGAGCCGACGGCGGTCAGTCTGCAGCCGGACCTGATCGTGCGCGCATCCACCGCTCCGCCGGTCTGAGCGAGGATCCGGGACGGGGTCCCGCGCAGGACGCTTGCCGGGACGCGAGTGGGGATCCGAGTAGGGCATCCGAGCAGGGGACTTCCGCTGTCGGCGACCCGTCCTAGGCTGGTGCCCGTGAGCTCACGCGACCTCGACTCGGCGTCGGTGGCCTCCGTCCCACCGGAGACCGCCACCGTCGGGGGTGTGCTGAGCTCGCAGTTCCGCTGGACGAGCATCGGGATGTGCCTGCTGATCACGCTCGCAGCGTTCGAGGCGCTCGCGGTCACCACGATCATGCCGACGGTCAGCCGGGAGCTCGACGGCGCCGCGCTCTACGCCTTCGCGTTCGCCGGTCCACTGGCGGTCGGAGTGGTCGGGATGGTCTCGGCGGGCGCCTGGGCGGACCGCGGCAACCCGCGGACGGCCCTCATCGCCTCCGTGGTGCTGTTCGCGGCGGGACTCTCCATCGCCGGAACCGCGCCGACGATGTGGGTGTTCGTCGCCGGGCGGCTCGTCCACGGACTGGGCGGCGGCGCACTCACGGTCGTGCTCTACGTCATCGTCGCGCGCGTGTATCCGCCGGTGCTCCATCCACGGATCTTCGCGGGGTTCGCGGCGGCCTGGGTGATTCCGTCGCTGATCGGCCCGTTCATCGCCGGCGTTCTCAGCGAGACGGTCGGCTGGCGCTGGGTGTTCCTCGGGGTGGTGGCGCTGGCCGCACTCGCCATGCTGATGGTGGTGCCCGTGATGCGCCGGGTGCTCCGGGCGGGCGAGCGGGCGCCGTTCCGTGCGGCTCGGTTGGTCTGGGCCGTGCTGCTCGCTGTCGCGGTGCTCGCGCTGACACTCGCCGCGGAATCCAGGGGGCCGGTGCTGTGGATCGTGCCCCCGCTCGCTGCGATCGTCGCGGTCCTCGCCCTCCGGCCGCTCGTCCCGAACGGGACGCTGCTCGCGCGTCGCGGGCTTCCGAGTGTCATCCTCATGCGCGGGATCATCGCCGCCACGTTCTTCGCGACGGAGGTGTATGTCCCTCTGCTCATGGTGTCCCAGTACGGGCTCTCGGCCGCCGTCGCCGGGCTGGCGCTGACGGCCGCGGGGCTCACGTGGTCGGCGGCCTCGTGGGTGCAGGGGCGGTTTCCCGGCATCAGCCATGTCGCCGCGGCGCGGCTCGGTGCGCTCGGGCTGACGATCGCCCTCGCCTCCCTCATCGCGACGGCCGTCTGGCACCTGAACCCCTCCATCGTGGTGGTCGGCTGGGCCTTCTCCGGCGGTGGAATGGGCATCCTGTATCCGCGTCTCGGCGTGCTCACGCTCGAATACTCCACGCCGGAGGACCAGGGCTTCAACAGCTCCGCCCTCTCGATCGCCGACTCCACCGGTTCCGCTGTCGCGCTCGCCGCGACCGCGATCGTCTTCGCCACCCTGCGCGCCCTCCCCGGTGGCTGGCCCTTCGCCGGCGCGTTCACGGTGACCGCCGTCCTCTGCGCCCTGGCCTGGCTCTTCGCCCCGCGCCTCCGCCGCCCCTGACGCCCCCGGCGCCTCCGTCGCCCCTGACGCCCCCGGCGCCCTGACGCCCAACATCGAGTACACGAAGACTGCACGCGACACGCCGGGTGGCCGTGCAACCATCGCGTACTCGATGGCGGGGCGGGTTATGCCGCACTCCTGGCAGAGCGCCTCGCCTTGCGGGAGCACCACTCCATGAGGGCCGGGATGCTGCGATCGCAGCTCGCCACGCTGGAGCCGCCCGCCGCCGACGAACGCCACGTCGCGCTGACCATCGATGCGGCTCCGTCTGCCCTCGCCGACCGGGCCCTCTCGGCCCTGGGACTCTCCGTTCGAGCAGCCTGACGCATCCCGCCCGCGGTGGCTTCGTCAGGTGACCCCTGACTCGGCGCGTCGACGGATCAACCGACGAAGCGACGGTGGGTGAGGACGAGGTCAGGGGCGAGCGAGCGCGTATTGGGCTCGGATGACCGGGCGGGTGTCCACCGGGAGGGCAGCGGAGGTTTCGACCGTCCAGGCGGGACGGGTGCCGGTGAGGGTCCAGGCGGCCTGGACGGCGGCGCCGTCGGCCACGTACTCGCCGGGGGCGGGCACCTCGACGGGCGCGTCGAAGACCTGCGCGGCGACGGTCGCCACGGCGGGGTTCTGGGCGGCGCCGCCGATGAGCAGGATGCGTCGCTCGCGCACCCCGGCCGAGCGCACGGCGTCGAGGCCGTCGGCGAGGCCGCACAGCATCCCCTCGATGGCGGCGCGCGCCAGGTTCGCGGGCGTCGTCGAGGCGAGGGTGAGGCCGTGGATGCTGGCCTTCGCGTCGGGCAGGTTGGGCGTCCGCTCGCCCTCGAAGTAGGGCACGAGCACGACGCCGGCGGACCCCGGCTCCGCCGAGAGCGCGAGGGCGGACAGGCCGTTGTGATCGACGGACAGGAGCCCGGCGACCGAGCCGAGCACGCGCGCCGCGTTGAGTGTCGCGATGAGGGGGAGGGATGCGCCGGACGCGTCGGCGAAGCCGGCGACCGTTCCGGAGGCGTCGGCGATCGGCGCCTCGGTGACGGCGAACACGGTGCCGGAGGTGCCGATCGAGACCACCACGTCGCCGTCCGCCGCGCCGAGGCCGAGTGCGGCACCGGCGTTGTCACCGGCGCCGGGGCCGACGAGCACGCCGGACGGCGTACGCCCCGCCGCCTCTGAGGGGCCGAGCACCCGCGGGAGCACGACCGCGTCCACCTCGGCGTTCCGCGCCGAGGTGCTCGTCGTTGCATGGCCGTGCGGCGTGTCGCCTGTAACAACGAGCACCTCGGCGATGGGATGCGTGCTCACACCGCCGACCGCTTCGCGGCCCGGGCGCCCGAGCGCGCGCTCGAACAGGTCGACGTCGTACGCGTCCGTTCGCGCACCCCAGTAGGCGGTCCCGCTCGCGTCGGAGCGGTCGGTGGTCAGCGCCTCCAGATCGGGTCCCAGCTCGCTCTCGCCGGCCGGGCCGTAGCCGCGCAGGCGCCAGGTCAGCCAGTCGTGCGGGAGCGCGACCGCGGCGACACGCGCCGCGTTCGCGGGCTCCGCATCCCGCAGCCAGCGCAGCTTCGTGGCAGTGAAGGACGCGACGGGCACCACGCCGACGCGGGAGGCGTACTCGGCCGCGCCGACCTCCTCGATCAGATCGCGGGCGGCCTGTGCCGAGCGGGTGTCGTTCCAGAGCAGGGCGTCGCGGATGACGCGGCCCTCCGCATCCAGCACCACCATCCCGTGCTGCTGGCCGGCGACCGAGATCGCGGCCACATCGTCCAGTCCGCCGGCCGCCGCGAGAGCCTCCTGCAGCGCCGTCCACCAGGCCGCCGGGTCCACCTCCGTGCCCTCGGGATGCGCGGCGCGCCCCGAGCGCACCAGCGCACCGGTCTCGAGGTCGCGCACGACCACCTTGCAACTCTGGGTTGAGGAGTCGACCCCGGCGACGAGTGTCATGTCGTTCCTTGTTCAGCCGAAGTGCTCGTTGTTGCAGCCGACACGCGGGTCAGGCCTGCAACAACGAGCACTTCGGGGAGAGGGGAGGGAGGGACAGGGGGGAAGGGGGCGGTTAGCGGGCGCCGAGGAGGTGCTCGAGCGCGAGCTGCTGCAGGCGGACGAAACCGAAGCCTTTGCCGCCGAAGTACACGCTCGGGTCGAAGTCCTCGTACGCGCTGCGGTCCGCGAGCAGGTCGTCGTACGACTCGCCCTCGCCCAGGGTCGGACGCGACAGCTCGAGCACGCGCGACGCCTCCAGCTGCTCCTGCACCTCGGGGTCCGCGCGGAACGCCTTCGCCCGCTCCTTCAGCAGCAGGTAGGTGCGCATGTTGGCCGCGGCCGACTCCCACACGCCGGTGATGTCCTCGGTGCGGGACGGCTTGTAGTCGAAGTGACGCGGTCCGTTGTAGGCCGGGCCGCCGTCGGGGCCGCCGTTCTCGAGCAGGTCGACGAGAGCGAAGGCGTTCTGCAGGTCGCCGTGACCGAAGACCAGGTCCTGGTCGTACTTGACGCCGCGCTGGCCGTTGAGGTCGATGTGGAAGAGCTTGTCGTGGTAGAGCGCCTGCGCGATGCCCGCAGCGAAGTTCAGCCCGGCCATCTGCTCGTGCCCGACCTCCGGGTTGAGCCCGACCAGCTCCGGCCGCTCCAGCGACGAGATGAAGGCGAGAGCGTGCCCGACGGTCGGCAGCAGGATGTCGCCGCGCGGCTCGTTCGGCTTCGGCTCGATGGCGAAGCGGATGTCGTAGCCCTTGTCGGTGACGTAGTCGCCGAGCAGGTTGACGGCCTCGCGGTAGCGCTCGAGGGCGGCGCGGATGTCTTTGGCCGCGTCGTACTCGGCGCCCTCGCGGCCGCCCCACATGACGAAGGTCTTGGCGCCGAGCTCGGCGGCGAGGTCGAGGTTGCGGAGCACCTTGCGCAGCGCGAAGCGGCGGACGGCACGGTCGTTGGAGGTGAAGCCGCCGTCCTTGAAGACGGGTGCGCTGAACAGGTTGGTGGTCACCATCGGGATGATGATGCCGGTGTCGGCGAGCGCCTGCTTGAGGCGGTCGATCTGCTTCTGGCGCTCGGCGTCGGTCGAGCCGAAGGCGAACAGGTCGTCGTCGTGGAAGGTGAGGCCGTAGGCGCCCAGCTCGTCGAGCTTGTGCACCGCCTCCACCACGTCGAGCTGCGGGCGGGTCGGCCCGCCGAACGGGTCGGTGCCGTTGTAGCCGATGGTCCACAGACCGAAGGAGAACTTGTCGGCGCGGGTGGGGGTGAGGCTCATGGAGGTTCCTTCAACGTCGTCGGTGATTTGTTGTTTCAATAAACTTATACAGCACGAAGGGGGTGCTGCGCGACCCCCTGAGGCGACTTCTCAGCGCATCCGAGGGCAGGCCGGTAGGCCGCCGGCGTCAGTGCGCGTCACTGAGCACGGTGGCCACGCCGGCCGCGTCGATCTTTGACGTCACCAGCCGCGAATCGGCCGCGGTGACCGCATGCACCGGCCCGGTGATCGTCAGCGAAGCGGCCGCCTCCCGCACGTCGCAGGACGGCCCCACCCACAGTTCGATCTCGCCCGGCTCGACGATGCGGCGCATCGACGGGTCCGAGAACGCCAGGCGCGCCGTCGGCACGGCGAAGCGGACGACCGCCTCCTCGCCGGGTTGCAGCTCCACCCGGCGGTAGCCGAGCAGTTGCGCGACGGGACGCGTGACACTCGCGTGCACATCCCGTGCGTACAGCTGCACCAGGTCGGTGGCCGTTCGCTCCCCGGTGTTGCGGATGCGGACGCTCGCCGCGAAGGTGCCGCCCGCCGCGACCTCGGTGTCCGCCTCCAGTTCCGTGCGTTCGAACGTCGTGTACGACAGCCCGTGTCCGAACGGAAGCACCGGGGTGCTGTCGGCGCTGGTGATCTCGTTCGGGCCTCCCAGCACCGGGTGGTGGTACGAGTACGGCTGCGCGCCGGCAGAACGGGGGAGCGAGACGGGGAGGTGGCCGGACGGGGCGACCCGCCCGGCGAGCACCGCCGCCAGGGCACGGCCGCCCTCCTCGCCCGGGAAGAAGGCCTGCAGCACCGCCGCAGGCGCCGAGGCGCCCTCCACCGCCCAGGCGATCGCGTAGGGACGGCCGGACAGCACGACCAGCACCACGGGTGTCCCGGTCGCGACCACGCGCTCCACGAGTTCCCGCTGGATGCCGGGCAGCTCCAGGCTCTCGACGTCGTTGCCCTCGCCGACGGTTCCGCGGCCGAACAGTCCGGCACGGTCGCCGACGACGATGAGCGCCACCTCGGCGGCGCTCGCCGCTTCCACGGCGGCGGGGATGCCCGAGCGGTCGTCCCCCTCCACGTCGCACCCGCGCTCGTACGCGACCGTCGCGGACGGGAACTCGGCCCGCACCGCCTCCAGCACCGAGGGCAGCTCGAAGCCGAGCGGCACCCCGGGGTGGTGGGCGAGCACGTGGTTGGCGAACGAGTAGCAGCCCATCAGCGCTTCGGGCGCGTCGGCGTTCGGGCCGAGCACCGCGATACGCTCGGGCGCGGAGTCGAGCGGCAGCGTCCCGTCGTTCGTCAGGAGCACGAGCGACTCCTCCGCCAGCCGGAGCGCGACCTCCCGGTGGGCGGGGGTGTCGAGGTCGATGCTTGCGGGAGGGTCGTCGAAGGTCGCATCCAGCAGGCCGAGTTCCTCCTTCTGCGTGAGCACCCGCAGGACCGCCCGGTCGACGAGCGCCGCATCCACTTCACCCGCATGGATGCGCGCGGCGAGCGGCTCGAGGAAAGCGTCGCCGGTCGGCAGCTCCACGTCGATCCCGGCCGCGAGCGCGAGGACCGCCGCCTCGCCCAGATCGGCGGCGACCCCGTGCATGGTGTGCAGGAAGGCGACCGAGAAGTAGTCGGAGACCACCGTGCCGTCGAAGTCCCACTCGCCGCGCAGTATGTCGGTGAGGTAGGCGGGCGTGGCCCCGACGGGCAGGCCGTCGATCTCGGCGTACGAGTTCATGACCGACCGCACCCCGCCATCCCGCACGGCCATCTCGAACGGCGGCAGCAGCGTGTCGCGCACTTCGCGCGGGCCGGCATGGACCGGCGCGTGGTTGCGCCCGGCCTGCGAGGCGGAGTAGCCGACGAAGTGCTTCAGCGTGGCGTGGACTCCGGCGCCCTGCAGGCCGCGGACATACGCCGTCCCGAGGGTCCCGACGAGATACGGGTCCTCGGCGATGCACTCGTCCACGCGTCCCCAGCGCGGGTCCCGGATCACATCGAGCACCGGAGCCAGGCCCTGGTGGATGCCGAGCTCGCGCATCGACAGACCGATCAGCCCGGCCATCTCCTCCACCAGCCCGGGGTCGAACGACGCGCCCCAGGCGAGCGGGGTCGGGAACGTGGCCGCCGTCCACGCCCCGAGCCCGGTGAGGCACTCCTCGTGCACGAGCGCCGGGATGCCCAGCCGGGTCTCCTCCTTCAGCCGCCGCTGCTCCGCCCACAGCCAGGCGGCGCGCTCGACGGGATCGACCGGCCGGGTGCCATAGACGCGCGTCAGCTGCCCGATGCCCTGCGCTGTGACCTCCGCGTACGCGCCCGGGTTCCCCATCTCGCCGGCCATCGGCGCGACGAGGTCGTCACCCTTGTCGACCCAGAAGCCGACCAGCTGGGCCAGTTTCTCCTCCAGGGTCATGCCGGAGAGGAGGGCGCGGACACGGTCGGAGGGCGCGGAAGGGCGCGGAAGGGGTTCGGTCATCTCGATCTCACACTTCTGAAGACGTGCTGGACGTGTTGGACGGGCGTCAGCCCTTGACGGCGCCGGTCAGGCCGCCGACGATCCGGCGCTCGAACAGGCTGAAGAACACCAGCGCCGGGATCATCGACAGCGACGTGAACGCCAGCACCTTGGCGGTGTCGACGGAGTACTGCGACGAGAACGCCTGCACTCCGAGCGGCAGCGTGAAGGTCGCCTCGTCGTTGAGGAGGAAGAGCGGCAGCAGGTAGCTGTTCCAGCTGGCGATGAAGGCCAGGATCCCGACGGTGATGACGCCGGGCAGCGACAGCCGCAGCACCATCCGCCAGAAGAAGCCGATCCGGCTGCAGCCGTCGATGAAGGCCGCCTCCTGGATCTCGTCCGGGATGGCCCGCAGGAACGGCACCAGGATGATGATCGTCGTCGGCAGCGCGAAGGCGATCTGCGGCAGGATGACGCCCCCGAGCGAGTTCATCAGCCCGATGCTCCGCACCACGATGTAGAGCGGCGTGATGGCGACCGTGATGGGGAACATCAGCCCGGCGGCGAACAGCGCATACAGAGCGCCGCGTCCGCGGAACCGGTAGCGGGCCAGCACGTAGCTCGCCATCAACCCGAGGAGGATGACGCCGACGGTCGTCACGACGGCGACGATCGTGGAGTTGAGCACCTCCTGCCAGAACACCCCACCGGTCAGCACGCCGATGTAGTTGGCCGCGTTCCACGGACTGGGCAGCCCGGCGGGATCGACGGTGATCTGCGAGTTGGTGCGGAAACCGCCGAACACGATGTACGCGATGGGCGCCAGCATGAGCGCGATCACGACGAGCGCGACGAAGTAGACGGCCGGCGAACCCCAGGGGAGTCGCTTGGCCTTGATGCGGCCGGGCGTTCCGGGAGCGCCGACGACGTCCGGGGCGTCCGGGATGGCGGTGAACGCGGTCATCGCTTCTTCCTTCCGGTGCGCCTGTCACCCGTGATCGCGCCCTCGGTGTCGCGCCGGAGCACGAACCGCTGATAGAGCAGGGCAACGATCAGGGAGATCAGGAAGATCACGACGGCGACGGCGTTTCCGTAGCCGAAGTTGCCGGCGTTGCGGCCGTTGGCCACCATGTAGGTCGCCATGGTCGAGGTGCCGGCGGTCGAGGCGACGTACTGGCCCCAGATGATGTAGACGAGGTCGAACAGCTGCAACGCGCCGATGATCGACAGGAACGCCCAGATCCGGAGCGTCGGCCCGAGCAGCGGCAGAGCGATCCGCCGCTGGATCTGCCAGTACGACGCGCCGTCGAGCGCAGCCGCTTCGTA
This sequence comes from Leifsonia sp. HAY1-4F, assembly GCF_056755275.1. NCBI lineage: Bacteria > Bacillati > Actinomycetota > Actinomycetes > Micrococcales > Microbacteriaceae > Leifsonia > Leifsonia sp. HAY1-4F. The sequence goes on along the minus strand of NZ_JBNDHX010000030.1, from coordinate 11,317 downwards.
CAGTTCCTCGGGGATGCCCTGGAGCCCGGCGAGGAAGAGGATGACGGCGAAGCCGACGTACTTCCAGGTCAGGATCGCGAGCAGCGTCCAGATCGCGAGGCCCGGATCCGACAGCCAGTCGTGCGCCAGCGAGCCGAGACCGAGGTCCTTGAGGAGTCCGTTGAGCGCGCCGTTGGTGGCGAGCATCAGACTCCAACCGGTTCCGACGACCACCTCGGCGATGACGTAGGGCACGAAGATGAGGACGCGGATCAGCGACTGTCCGCGCATCTTGCGGTTGAGCAGCAGTGCCAGCAGGATGGCCGCCGGCCCCTGCAGCACCAGCGAGCCGATGACGATGAGGCCGTTGTGCAGCAGCGCCTGCTGGAAGGCGGAGTCCTGGAGGATCGTGAGGTAGTTCTGCAGTCCGACGAAGTCGGTCGCCGGCCCGTAGCCCTGCCAGCGGAAGAAGCCGTAGTAGGCGGCGATCGCCACGGGCACGATCACGAAGGCCAGGAAGACGATCGCCGCCGGTCCCGCCAGCAGCGCGATCTCCAGGCGCATGGCCCAGCCGGTGCGGCCGCGCCGGGCCGCACGGCTGCTGCCGGCAGCGGTCAGGGGGCTGCGCGGCGGCGACGGGGGCGACGCCGGCGCGCCGCCCCCGTCGTGCTGCGCGAGCTCCGGCTGCGGCAGGACGCCGGCCGAGGTGTTCTCGCGGGTGTTGCTCACGGGCTGGGACCTCAGCCCTTCTTCGCGGCGTCGTTCGCGGCCTGGATCATCTGCTGCGGGGTGCTCTTGCCCGCCAGCATGTCGACGACGGCCACGTTGAGGGCGTTGCCGATGTTCTGGCCGAGGACGGTGTCGAGCCACTGCGAGACGTACGGGGCGGCGTTGTAGGCCTTCAGCACATCCTTCAGGTACGGCTCGGTGACGATCTTCTGCGCCTCCGTGTTCACCGGCGGAGCGTTGAAGGCCTTGTAGTAGGCCTCCTGCTGCGGCGTCGTGGCCACGAAGTTCAGGAAGTCGACGCACTCCTTCGGCGCCTTGACCGAGCACGAGTAGCCGTCGACGCCACCCATGATCGCGCCGGGCTCACCCTTGCCGCCCGAGACCTCGGGGAAGGGGTAGAAGCCCAGGTCGGGCAGCGGCTTCTGGTCCGGGGTCAGCGATGCGATCACTCCCGGGTCCCACGCGCCCATGAGCTCCATCGCCGCCTTGTGGTTGGCGATGAGACCGGCCGAGCTGCCGGCGCCCTGCTGAGCGGTGGTGGTGAGGAAGCCGTCGTTGAAGGGCTTGGTGGACGCGAACTTCTGAACGTCCTCCGCCGCCTTCAGCCAGCATCCATCGCTGAACGACTTGGAGTCCGCCGTCTTCTCCATGGTCGACCCGGCGCACTCGCGGAGGGCGAACCAGTAGAACCAGTGGGCGGCGGGCCAGGCGTCCTTCGCGCCGAGGGCGATCGGGGAGACGCCGGTGGCCTTCAGCTTGGTGACGTCGGCGTTCAGGTCGTCGATCGTCTTCGGGGCGTCGCTGAGGCCGGCGGCCTTGAACAGATCCTGGCTGTAGAACAGGCCGCCCGGGAGCACGGCGATGGGCATGGCCCACACCTTGTCCTGGTAGGTCTCGGCCTTGAAGGAGCCGCTGGAGATGTTCTTCTTGGTCTCGGACGACACCTTCCCGGTGATGTCCATGACCTGTCCGGCGTTGACCATCGCCGCCATCTTCCCGCCGCCTCGCTGCAGGAAGATGTCCGGTGCGTCGCCCGAGTTGAGCGCCGTCTGGAGCTTGCCGTCCAGGTCCTCGTTCTGGATCGACTGGACCTTGATCGTGACCTTCGGGTTCGCCTTCTCGAAAGCGGCGGCGGCGTTCTTCCAGAACTCCTGGCCGGGGCCGGTGGTGGAGTTCTGCCAGAGGGTCATGGTGACCTTGCCGTTGCTGCTGGAGGTGTCGGAGGCGCCACTGCACGCGCTGAGCGCGAGCGTGCCGGCCATCACGACGGCGGCTCCGGTGAGGAGCTTGATGCCTTTCATGTGATTCCAACCTGTCTCTTCGTTGAGTTGGGGACTTCGGAAGTGTGCCAAGCGCGAACGTTGGTGTCAAACGTTTTCGAAAACCTTTTCCACGCTATGCTTGCCGCCATGTCCCGACGTCCGACGATCAATGATGTGGCCGAAGCCGCAGGCGTCTCCGTCGCCACCGTCTCGAAAGCGGTCAATGGCCGCTATGGCGTTGCGGTGGAGACTGTGGAGCGTGTACTGCGGGTCGTCCAGGAGCTCGGTTACGAGTCGAGCCTCGTCGCCAGCAGCATGCGATCGCGGCGAACCGGGGTCATCGGAGTGCTCGTCGCCGACTTCGAGCCGTTCTCCGCAGAGATCCTCAAAGGCGTCGGTGCCGCGCTCCGTGACTCCCAGTACGACCTGCTCGCGTACAGCGGATCGCGGCAGCCGTCGAGCGAAGGGTGGGAGCGACGCTCGCTCAGCCGGCTCAGCGGCACGCTCATCGACGGGGTCATCATGGTGACGCCGACGGTCGTGAACGCGAACGCCGACGTCCCGCTCGTCGCCATAGACCCCCACACCGGCCGGGCGGACGTCCCCACGGTGGAGTCGGACAGCTTCGGCGGCGCGCGCAACGCGACGGCCTACCTGATCGGGCTGGGGCATCGGAGGATCGCGTTCGTCGCCGGGCGGCCGGACCTGCGCTCGTCGAACCTCCGCGATGCGGGGTACCGGCGGGCGCTGAGCGAGGCCGGCATCCCGTTCGACCCGTCGCTCGTCGCAGTCGGCCGCTACGAGCACGACACCGTGCGGGGGGTCGCGCTGCCGCTGCTCTCCCGGCCCGACCGTCCGACCGCGGTGTTCGCCGCCAACGACATCTCCGCGATCGCAGTCATCGAGGTCGCGGCGGAGCTCGGGATGGACGTGCCGCGCGACCTGTCGGTGATCGGCTTCGACGACATCCCGGAGGCGTCCCAGTTCACGCCGCCGCTGACGACGGTGCGTCAGCCGATGCAGAGCCTCGGCGCTGCGGCCGCCGACCTGGTGCTCGCGCTGATGGCGGGGGAGACGCCGGAGCGCATCCACCTCCGGCTCCCGACGCGCCTCGTTCGGCGGGCAACCACCGCGCCGCCCTCACCGCCGGCACCCTGACCCTGACCAGTCCTCTGCGCCGTTCTCGGCTTCAGAGATTCGTCACGAATGTGCGGTTTCCGTCGCTGGGAGGCCACATTCGTCACGAATGTTGCAGGGGTCAGCGGGCGAAGCGCTCCGCGAGCCAGGCGGCCTGGATGCGCCACTGGGCGGCGCCGCCTCCCTCGTGGTCGTTGAACGGGTAGACCTCGATCGCGCGATCCTCGGCGGCCAGGTGGTTGTACGCCGCGAAGGTCGTCGAGGGCGGGACCACCGTGTCCATCAGCGCGACCGAGAACAGCGAGGGCGCGTGGATGCGGCGCGCGAAGTTGACTCCGTCGAAGTACGACAGCGTCCCGAACACGTCCGCCACCGCATCCCGGTGCACGGAGAGATAGGTCGCGAGCTCCAGGTATGGCCCGCCGATGGCGATCTCCGCGCCACGACGGTAGGCGCATAGGAAGGCGACGTCGGGCATCACCGCCGCGACGCCTCCCGCGAGGGCGCCGGCGGCCAATGCGATCCCGCCGCCCTGGCTGCCGCCGGCGACGGCGATCCGTTCGGCGTCCACGAAGGGAAGCTCCCGGGTCGCGTCGACGGCGCGGACCGCATCCGTGAACACGCGCCGGTAGTAATACGCGTCCGGCGAGTGGATGCCGCGGGTCATGACCCCGGGAGCCGCCGGTCCCGAGCCGTGGGGGTCCGGCGTGTCCCCGCCGCTGCCCCACGCGCTGCCCTGTCCGCGGGTGTCCACGAACACGTGCACGTAGCCGGCCAGTGCCCACGCGACGTTCTCGCCGGCCAGGCCCCGCCCGCCGCCGTAGCCCTGGAACTGGACCACCGCCGGGAGCGGCCCCTCCGCATGCAGTGGGCGGGACACCCACGCGCGCACCGGCTCGCCGCCGAAGCCGGGGAACACGAGGTCGTCGATGATCAGCTGCGTGACGGCGGAGTCGGCCGGGGTCAGCTCCGGGGCGCCGCCCGCGGCTCGCGCCTCGGCGATGGTCCGCTCCCAGAACGCATCGAAGTCGGCGGGCTCGTCCACCTCCGGGCGGAAGGTCAGCAGTTCGGCGTGAGTGAGGTCGGTGAGCGGCATCGCAGCATTGTGGCACAGCGGATGCGGTGGGCGTGCCCCTTCGTGACGCCAGGCGGTGCCGATGCGTGTGCGACAGTGTCTCCATGGCCCCGTCCACCCGCCCGACCCTCGACGCCATCGCCCGCGACGCCTCGGTGTCACTGTCGACGGTGTCCAAGGTGCTCAACGGGCGTCCCGGCGTGTCGCCGGAGACGCGGCGCCGCGTCGAGGAGCTGCTGCACGACTCCGGCTACGCCCGCCGCGGCGTCGACGCCGAGCGCGGCGACACCGTCGAGCTCGTGATCGAGAACCTGGCCAGCGAATGGTCGGTGGAGGTGATCCGCGGGGTGGAGCGGGTCACGCGCGAGAACGGTCTCGCCATGACCCTCTCCACGATCGGGGACTATCACGCCGTCGGCGACGGGCTCATCACGGGGGTGCTGCGGCGCAAGCCGATCGCGATCGTCCTCCAGTTCTCGAACCTCACGGCCGACCACCGCCGGCAGCTGCGCACCCGCAACATCCCGTTCGTCGTCGTCGACCCAGCGGGCGATCCGCCACCGGATGTGCCGGCGATCGGCGCCACCAACTGGGCGGGAGGGCTCGCCGCCACACGTCACCTCCTCGCGCTCGGCCACCGCCGGATCGCCGCCATCGCCGGCCCGGCCGATCTGATGTGCTCACGGGCGCGGATCGCCGGCTACCAGTCGGCGCTGCAGGAGGCCGGCCTGCCGGTGCCGGCGCGGATCGGCGGCGGCGTGTTCTCGCGCGCCGACGGCGAACGGGAGGGACGGTGGCTCCTTGCACGCGAGGATCGGCCGACCGCGATCGTCTGCGGCAACGACATGCAGGCACTCGGCGTCTACGACGCCGCCTTCGCTCTGGGCCTCGAGGTGCCGCGCGACCTCTCTGTGGTCGGCTTCGATGACGCGCCGTCCGCCTCCTGGGCCCGGCCGCCGCTGACGACCATCCACCAGCCGCTGCAGGAGATGGCCGAGGAGGCCACACGGCTCGCGCTCCGGCTCCGCGCTGGGGACGTGGACAACACCCGGCTGGAACTCGCGACCACGCTCGTCGAGCGCGGATCGACGGCGCCTCCGGCCGCCTGACGAAAGTTTTCCAACCGCCGCGGGAAACTTGCCCGACGCGTTGCCCCGAACTAGCGTCGCACCCGTGCCATCGGACGAAGGCCGCGGCACGAGGGCAGCGACGACCAGCACGAACACGAGCGCGAGGACGAGGATGACCGACGAGACGCCACGACTCCGGGTCGCGATGATCGGCTACGGCTTCATGGGTGCGGCGCACTCGCAGGGCTGGCGGACCGCTCCACGGTTCTTCGACCTGCCGGCTGAGCCGGTCATGGCCGTGATCGTCGGCCGTGACACCGTCCGCGTGGAGGACGCCCGCCGCCGCTTCGGCTGGGAGTGGTCGGAGACCGACTGGCGCGCGGTGGTCGCGGATCCCGGCATCGACGTGATCGACATCTGCACCCCGGGCGACAGCCATGCGGAGATCGCGATCGCGGCTCTGGAGGCGGGCAAGCACGTCCTCTGCGAGAAGCCGCTCGCGAACACCGTCGAGGAAGCCGAGGCGATGACGGCGGCGGCCGAGCGCGCCGCAGCCCGCGGCATCCGCTCGATGGTCGGCTTCAGCTACCGCCGGGTGCCGGCGATCGGGCTGGCCCGCTCGCTGGTGCAGCAGGGCCGCCTCGGTGAGATCCGTCAGGTGCGGGCCCTCTACCTCCAGGACTGGCTGCGCGACGAGAACGGCCCGATGACCTGGCGGCTCGACAAGGCGGCAGCGGGATCCGGCTCGCTCGGCGACATCGGAGCCCATGCCGTCGACCTGGTCGAGTACCTCACCGGCTCGCGGCTGACCGGGGTGTCCGGGACACTGACCACGTTCGTCGAGGAGCGCCCGCTGCTCGGCGAGACCGTCGGCCTGTCCGGCACCGCCTCCGAGGAGCGCGGCCGGGTGACCGTGGATGACGCGGCCTGGTTCACCGCACGGCTGGCGGGCGGTGCGGCCGACGGAGCGATCGGCGCCTTCGAGGCGACGCGCTACGCGACCGGGCGCAAGAACGCGTTGCGCATCGAGCTGAGCGGATCGCTCGGAGCCATCGCCTTCGACCTGGAGGCGATGAACGAGCTGCAGTTCTACGACGCGACGGCGCCGGCCGGGGAGCAGGGCTTCACGCGGATCATCGCGACAGAGCCCGAGCATCCCTACATGGCGCACTGGTGGCCGACCGGACACGCGATCGGCTACGAGCATGCGTTCAGTCACGAGGTCGTCGACTTCGTGACGGCGATCGCCACTGCCTCGGACCCCGAGCCCTCGTTCGCCGACGGCCTCCACATCCAGCGCGTCCTCGACGCGGTCGCCGCCAGCGCCGCCGCCCGCAGCGCCTGGACCTCCATCCCTGACCACCCTGAACCCCGGCCCTGACGGCTGGAGAAATGAAAGGACGTTCGTGAGCAAGCAAGCTTTGGTGGTCAGAGGGGGATGGGACGGGCACATGCCCGTCGAGACGACGGAACTGTTCCTCCCGTTCCTCCGCGAGCACGGGTTCGACGTGCGCGTCGAGGGAGGCACGGCCGTCTACGCGGACGAGGGATTCATGGACACGGTCGACCTCGTCGTCCAGGTCAACACGATGAACACGATCGAGACGGACGAGTTCCGCGGCCTGCAGCGCGCCGTCCTGAACGGCACCGGCATGGCGGGCTGGCACGGCGGCATCGCCGACTCGTACCGGAACAACGCCGACTACCTGCACATGATCGGGGGGCAGTTCGCCCACCACGCGGGCAAGGATCCGGCCGAGCGGGTGGGCGACCAGTCGGACAACTACATCCCGTACACCGTGCACATCACCGATTACGGCAAGACGCATCCCATCACCGAAGGGATCGAGGACTTCGAGCTGGTCACCGAGCAGTACTGGGTGCTCAGCGACGAGTACGACGACGTCCTCGCCACCACCACCCAGGAGGTGCGTTCGTGGGACGCCTGGAACCGCCCGGTCACCTCACCCGCGATCTGGACCCGGCAGTGGGGCAAGGGCCGGATCTTCGTCTCCGCGCCGGGCCACCGGCTCGAGATCGTCGAGAGCCGGCCGGTGCGCACCATCATCGAGAGGGGGATGCTGTGGGCAGCCCGCTGAACGTCGGAGTCGTCGGTGTCGGCGTCATCAGCCGCCAGTACTTCGAGCACCTCCCGAAGCTGCCGAACCTGCGCCTGACGGCGGTCGCCGACCTCGACCTGAACCGGGCCTCAGCGGTCGCCGCCGAGCAGGGCGTGGAGGCTCTCTCGGTCGACGACCTGCTCGCCGACCCGCGAGTGGATGCGGTGCTCAACCTGACCATCCCGAAGGCGCACGCCGACGTCGCGCTGCGCGCGCTCGCCGCGGGCAAGCACGTGTACGGCGAGAAACCGCTGGCCCTCTCCACGGCCGAGGCGGCGCCCGTCCTCGAGCGCGCTTCCGCGCTGGGCCTGCGGGTCGGCAGCGCGCCGGACACCGTGCTCGGGACCGGCATCCAGACGGCACGGGCACTGCTCGACGGCGGCCGGATCGGCGATCCCGTCGCGGCCGCGGTCGCCTGGAGCGCGCCAGGGCACGAGCTGTGGCATCCCGCTCCCGCGTTCTACTACCAGCCGGGCGGCGGCCCGCTGTTCGACATGGGGCCGTACTACCTGACGAGCCTGGTCACGTTCTTCGGCCCGGTCGTGCGGGTGTCCGGAGCCACCAGCCGCTCGGCCCGGGAGCGGACGGTCGCCACCGGCCCGCTGGCCGGATCCGGCATCCCGGTGGAGGTCGACACGCACGTGACCGCGATCCTGGAGCACGCGTCCGGCGTCATCTCGACGGTGACGGTGTCGTTCGAGGTGTGGGCCACCCGCGCGCCCAAGTTCGAGGTCTATGGGACGGCCGGGACGATCGCCGTGCCCGACCCGAACATGTTCTCGGACACCGTCCAGGTGGCCACGGCCGACGACCGCGACTTCCGCGACGTGCCGGTCTCCGCGGGGTACGCGGACGCCGGCCGCGGCTACGGTCTCGCCGACCTCGCCCGCGCCGTCGAGACCGGCCGCCCCGAGCGGGCCTCCGGCGCGATGGCGTTCCACGTGCTCGAGATCATGGAGTCCGTGGTGCAAGCCGGGGCCACGCACTCGGTCGTGGAGCTCTCCTCGACCGTGGAGCGCCCGGCCCCCGTCCCCCTCGGCGCGCGTCCCGAGTCGTGGTAGCGCACCTCCCGCCCCACCGTCGAGTCCGCACAGATTGCACGCGACACGCCGCCAGAGCGTGCAGTCTTCGCGGACTCGATGGTGGGGCGGGAGCGGCGGGAGCGGCGGCGGGACAAGTTATGGTCGAGGCATGTCCGCATCCGACCTGAGCACCGTCCGGCCCGCCACCGGCGGCGCCACCGACGCGCTGCGCCGCAGCAACCTCGCGACCGTGCTCGGCCTCGTGCACCGGGACGGCGCGCTGTCGCGCAGCGAGCTCACGCGGCTGACCGGGCTCAACCGTTCGACCGTCGGCGATCTCGTCGCCGAGCTGGCCGGGCTCGGCCTCGTCGAGGTGGACGAGACGCCCGGCGGAGGCCGCGCCGGCCGGCCGAGTCCCGTCGTGCGGGTGTCGGACAGCGTCGTGGCCGTCGCTGTGAACCCCGAGGTGGATGCGGTGATCGTCGGCCTCGTCGGCCTCGGCGGCCGGGTGCTCAAGCGGGTCCGCATCGAGACGGCCTCCGCGCGATCCGCGGCCGAGACCGTGACGCTCGCCGCGGCCGGGATCGCGGGGATGCTCGCCGGCGAGACGGGCGTCCGCGTCACGGGGATCGGCGTCGCCGTCCCCGGGCAGGTGCGGCTCTCGGACGGGATGGTCAGGGAGGCGACGCACTTCGGCTGGGTGGATGAACCGCTCGCCGCGATGCTCGCAGAGGCGGCCGGGTACCGGGTCTGGGCGGCGAACGCGGCCGTGCTGGGCCTTCGGGCCGAGAGCGCGTTCGGCGCGGGCCGGGGCATCGACGACCTCGTGTACATGATCGGCGGGGCGTCCGGCATCGGTGGCGGGGTGATCGGCGGGGGCAGGCTGCTGACCGGAGCGGCCGGCTATGCGGGCGAGTTCGGGCACACCTTCGTCCGCAGCGACGGCCGGCACTGCTCGTGCGGGTCGAGCGGGTGCCTGGAGGCGGAGGTCACCCAGGCGGAACTGCTGTCGTCCGTGGGACTGGCGTCCGCCGATGCCGGTGCCCTGGCGGACCGGCTCGTCGCGACCGAGGACCCTGTGGCGCTCGCGGTCATCGAGCGCGACTACGGCCTCCTTCAGATCGCCGTGCGCAATGCGGTCAACGTGTTCAACCCCTCGGTGGTGGTGCTCGGCGGGTTCCTCGCCGCGCTGTACCGGGGAGGGCTCGCGCATGGTTCCCCGGAGCTGCTCGCCGAGGTCATCCACTCGACGCGCGACGGCGTGACGGTCAGCGAAGCGGAGCTCGGCGCGGACCAGCTGATCATCGGCGCGGCCGAACTGGTCTTCGCGGAGCTCATCGCGGACCCGGCTCGCGCACTGGCCGCGGCCTGAAACGCGGTCCTGGCGCATTCGCATGCCGAATGTTGTCGGCACGAACTAACTCCTACGCCCAATAAACATGCAGGGGCGCGTCTTCAGATTGCGCTTGCAATCCGCTCGCGAGTCGTTTATGTTGTGATCGTCAACAAATTGCATCGGAGTGGCTGCGGGGCCTGCAGACGCCTGTCCACTCCACTACAAGGAGGTAACAGATGCGCAAGAGGCACCTCGCGATCGGCGCCATTCTGGCCGCCGGTGCGCTGCTGCTCGCCGGATGCTCCAGCACCGGCACGTCGTCCGACAGCACAGACGGCAAGGGCAAGACCCTCACGCTGTGGCACTACGAGGGCGAAGACTCCGCCATGGGCAAGGCCTGGAACGAGGCCATCAAGGAGTTCGAGACCCAGACCGGTGCGAAGGTGAAGTTCGAGGCGAAGGCCTTCGAGCAGATCCGCTCGACCGCATCCCAGGTACTCAACTCCAACCAGGCCCCCGACATCCTCGAGTACAACAAGGGCAACGCGACCGCCGGCCTCCTCGCCAGCCAGGGCCTGCTCACCAACCTCGACGACGCCGTCAAGAAGTACGGCTGGGACAAGAAGCTCACCCCGAGCCTCCAGACCACGGCCCGCTATGACGACAAGGGCATCATGGGCGCCTCCGGAACCTGGTACGGCGTCCCGAACTACGGCGAGTACGTCGAGGTCTACTACAACAAGGACATGTTCTCGAAGTACGGCATCGAGGTGCCGAAGACGCAGGACGAGTTCGTCGCCGCCCTCCAGAAGTTCAAGGACGCCGGCATCACCCCGATGGCGGAGTCCGCCGCGGAGTACCCGCTCGGCCAGCTCTGGTACCAGCTGGCGCTGACCAAGGCGGACCGCTCCTGGGTGAACGACTACCAGCTCTACAAGCACAAGGTGAACTGGGACGGCAGCCAGGTCACGTACGCGACCAACACGATCGACGACTGGGTGAAGAAGGGCTACATCTCCAAGGATGCGTCCGGCCTGAAGGCAGAGGACGCGGGCACCGCGTTCATCGCCGGCAAGTACCCGATCTTCTTCTCCGGCAGCTGGTGGTACGGCCGCTTCCAGACCGACATCAAGAACTACCAGTGGGGCACGTTCCTCTTCCCCGGCGCGAAGATGTCGCCCGGGTCGGCCGGCAACATGTGGGTCGTCCCCGAGAAGGCCAAGAACAAGGGTCTCGCCGAGAAGTTCATCGACATCACCATGTCGGACAAGATCCAGGCGCTGATGGGCAACAACGGCGGCGTGCCCGTCGCGGCGAAGGCCAGTGAGATCACCGACCCGAAGTCGAAGGAGCTCATCCAGAACTTCAACGCCCTGACGGCCGAGGACGGGATCGCGTACTACCCCGACTGGCCCACGCCGACCTTCTACGACCAGCTGAACGCCGGTCTGCAGGAGCTCATCAACGGCACGAAGGAACCGTCCGCGGTCAACAAGGAGCTCGGCTCCGAGTACCAGGACGGCGTCTCCCAGATCACCAACCAGTAGCACCTGTCTCTTATACACATCTGACGCTGCCGACGACGGA
>NZ_JBNDHX010000029.1:0-35472 GCF_056755275.1 Leifsonia sp. HAY1-4F | reverse complement strand
TCCGTCGTCGGCAGCGTCAGATGTGTATAAGAGACAGGGGCGTATCAGCCCGGTTCAGCCGGCGTCGGCTGGCGAGCGAGGCGATGGTGATCGCAGCGACGAGGGTGAGCCCGTTGAAGAGCGGCTCGAGGAAGAACTGTCCCGGGAGCAGCTGCTCCAGTCCGGAGATGCCGATCGTCGCGATGAGCACACCGAGGACGGTGCCGAGGGCGTTCACGCGGCCGGGCTTGATCGTCGTCGAGCCGAGGAAGGCGGCGGCGAGCGCCGGGAGCAGGTACTCCGGGCCGATGTTCGCCTGCGCGACTCCGGCCTGCCGCGAGGCGAGCAGGATGCCGGCCACTGCGGTCAGCATCCCCGAGGCGACCATGGCGCCGACGATGTAGCGGCGGCGGTGGACACCGGTCAGCTCCGCTGCCTTCGGGTTGGCGCCGACCGCGTAGAGGTAACGCCCCATCGGGAGGTACTCGAGGATGAGCCAGATGATCGCCGCGACGACGAGCGCGATGATGAAGACGCCGGGGATGGGGCCGATCGACCAGGTGGAGAGGGAGTCGAAGGCCGAGGCGCGCATCCCGGTGTTGTCCGTCACCTGGCGTCCGCCGGTCACCCAGTAGGTGATCGCATAGATGACCTGTGCGGTGGCGAGGGTCGCGATGAACGCGTCGACCTGTGCCAGCTCGATGAGCAGTGCGTTGACGAGACCGATGACCGCGCCGCCGGCGAGGCACATCAGGATGACCAGCCGGTAGTCGATCCCCTGAAGCTGCCAGAGGAGCGACATCACTTGCCAGAGCCCGACGCCGTAGCCGATCGAGAGGTCGATCTTCCCCGCCACCATCGGGAGGGTGACGGCCAGCGCGAGGATGAGGAGCACCGACTTGCTCGACGCGAGCAGCTGGAAGTTCAGCAGCGTCGCGAAGGTGGTGGGAGCCGCGACGGCGAAGATGGCGAACAGGAGGACCGTCAGCACGACCATCCCGTACACGGTGTACAGCTTGCGGTACCAGGGTGCGCCCTTCGGCGGCTCCAGCGCCGTCGACTTGAGGGAGGTGTTCATGCTCATGCGACGCTCATTTCTGTTTCGGTGGGTCGGTCGAGGTCGGACGCCGCGGCGACCAGGTTGGCGATCGTGAGATCGGATCCGGAGAGCTCGGCGACGACGACGCCGCGGCCGAAGACGATCGCCCGGTGGGCGATCTTGGAGACCTCTTCCATATCGGTGGAGACGACCAGGGCAGCAGTGCCTTGGCGTGCCGCATCCCGGAGCAGGCCGTAGATGTCGGCTTTCGCGCCCACGTCGACGCCCATGGTCGGCTCTTCGAGCACGACGACCTTGCGCCCGACGCCGAACCAGCGGGCCAGGATGACCTTCTGCTGGTTGCCGCCGGAGAACGTGTCGAGCGGCAGCTCGGGATCGGCAGGTCTGATGCCGAAGTCGCGCACGTACTCCGCGGCCGCGGCCCGCTCCGCCTTGCCGGTGCGGAACTCGAAGGTCTTCCGCCCCCAGACCGCCGGGTTGAGGAAGAGGTTCTCGCGGACCGAGAGCCCCGGAGCGACGGCCTCGGCCTCCCGGTTGGAGGTCGCGAAGCCGATGCCGCGCGCGACCGCGGCCGCCGGGTTGCGCGGCACGAACGGGCGGCCGTCGAGGCGCAGCTCGCCCGACTGCACGGAGACCGCGCCGGCGACGGCCCGGCCGATCGGCTCCTGGCCGGCTCCCCGGAGACCGCAGAGTGCGACGACCTCGCCGCGGTGCACGCGCAGCGTGACGGGGCCGGCGCTCTCGACGGCTACCTCGTCGAGTTCGAGCCGCACCTCCGCATCCGGTTCGTCGAAGACGGTGTTCTCGGTGTGGCGCCCGACGATGAGCTCGACGAGCTCGCCGTGGCTCAGTCCGGCGACCGGACGCTCGGCGACGACATGGCCGTTGCGCATCACGACGGTGCGGCTCGAGATCTCGTAGATCTCGTCGAGGCGGTGGGAGACGTAGATCATGCCCACGCCGCTGTCGCGGAGCCGGCGGAGCACGGCGAAGAGCCGCTCGACGTCGGCGGCGGGGAGGGACGCCGTCGGCTCGTCGAGCACGAGCAGTTTCGGCTTGGTGACCAGGCCGCGCGCGATGGCGAGGAGGCTCCGCTCGGTGCGCGGCAGATCGAAGACACGGGCCTCCGGATCGATGCCTCCGCCCACCAGCTCGAGCACCTCAGCAGCCCGGCGGTTCATCGCCTTTCGATCGATCAGGCGCAGCCGGTGCGGGTAGCCCAGAACCTGCGCCATGTTCTCGGCGACGGTCATCCACTCGATGAGTCCCAGGTTCTGGTGGACGATCGAGATCTGGCGTCGGATCCCGGAGGAGTCGAGGTCGGCGCCGGACAGCTTCATCTCGCCGCTGTCCGGCTTGTACACGCCCGCGAGCATCTTGATGACCGTGGACTTGCCCGCGCCGTTCTCCCCGAGCAGGGACACGATCTCGCCCTGGTGGACGGCGAAGGTCACGTTCTCGGCGGCGCGCGTGGCGAAGAAGGACTTCGTCAGGTCGGTGACCTGCAGAAGGGGTATGGAGGCCGGGTCTGCGGTGTTCATGGGGTCCTATCTCTCGGCGATGGGCGAAAGCTGACGGGCGAGCGACGTGAGGTCGGCGATGAGCCGTTCGCGAAGCTCCAAACGGACACGCTGGGTGAGCAGCGTGGTGGACACGGCGATCGGCTCTCCCGTCGTGGGGACCGACACTGCGAAGCAGGTGACGCCGATGGTGTTCTGCTCGTCGTCGATCGCGAAGCCGCGCAGTCTGACCTGGGTGAGCTCGCGCCGCAGCTCGGCGACGTTGCGGGGCGCCCGCTTCGTGGGACGGGGCAGCGCATCCACACCGGAGAGGCGCGCATCCAGTTCATCGGGCGGGAGGCTGGCCAGCATCGCCTTCCCGAGGGCGGTGACGGACGCGGGCATGCGCCGGCCGATGTCGCTGGCGAGCCGGATCGGCTGGCGGCCGTCGTGCCGGGCCAGGTAGATGACCTCCATCCCGTCGAGCGTGGCGAGCAGCGCGGTGTCGTTCTGCAGGGTGGGCAGCGCGTCGGTGATCCTCCGGAACTCGCCGACCAGCGTGGTGGATGCCAGCATCGACTGGCCGAGCTCGAGCACCTTGTAGCCGAGCATCCATCTCCGGCCGGAACGCCTGAGCATGTGCGCAGCCTCGAGGGTGGTCACCAGGTTCGAGGCCGACGACTTGGCGATGCCGAGTCCGATCGCGATGTCCGTGAGCGTCGCCGGTTCGGAGCGCGCGCCGAGGTACTCCAGCACCTGGACCGCCCGGAAGGCAGCGGGCGCCGGAGTGTCGGCGGCGGCGGGATGCGACGAGGCGATGGCGCTCATGACGGCACCTTCACAGCGCGTGCGTCGCGCACGAGGGTCTCGATCGTGTAGATGCTCGTCGTCGCGGCGATGAAGAGGGTACGTCCGTCGGCGCCGCCGAAGCAGAGGTTTCCGACGCACTCGGGCACCGGGACGCGGCCCAGGAGGGTGCCGTCCGGAGCGTAGACCTGCACGGCGTCCGCACTCGACGTCCAGATGTTCCCGTTCTCGTCGACCCGGAAGCCGTCGGAGACGCCGGGGTCGATGACGGCGAAGACGCGGCCGTCCGTGCAGCGCCCGTCCTCGACACGGTAGGAACGGATGTGGTGGTTCCCCGTCCCGTCGGTGCGCAGTGCGGCCGAGGTATCGGAGACATAGAGGATTGATTCGTCGGGGGAGAAGGCGAGTCCGTTCGGCTCCTCGATGTCGGTCACGACCGCATCCACCGAGCCGGATGCCGGGTCGAACCGGAAGACGTGGTTGCCGCCGTATTCGGGGACACCCGGGTGGCCTTCGTGCGGCTGGACGATGCCGTACGGCGGATCCGTGAACCAGATCGTTCCGTCGCGGGCCACGACCACGTCGTTGGGGGAGTTGAACCGGCGTCCGTTCCAGCTGTCGACCAGCGTCGTGACGACGCCGTCGCGATCGGCTTCGACGGCACGCCGGCCGTGCGAGCACTGGACGACGGTTCCGTCGTCCGCGAGGGTGCGGCCGTTGGGGTACTCGGCGTCGGTCCGATAGACCGTGACCTGGCCCGTCGTCCCGTCCGCTTCGAGGATGCGGTTGCCGGGGATGTCGCTCCAGCGCAGCGCGCCCCGGGTCGGGAGCCAGACGGGCCCCTCGGACCAGGTGGCGGCGGTGCACAGCAGGCGGAGGCTGGAATCCTCCGGCACGAGGTCGCGGAGACCCAGCTCGGCAGCTCTCTGATGTGACACGCTCAACCTCCCTTGGTTGTTCACCTGATCTAACACGGTTCCGCATAGTGAACGCAATGGATCTGTTCGAGATTTCGAACCGCGTTCAAAAAACGGAACCAGGTGTCTACCGAGGGGCGGCGGAGATCCCGTCGCGGATGCGGCCGAGCTGCTGCTCGAGGCCGGCTTCGGCGGGAACCACCAGGCCGTGCTCGTCCGGCTCGAGGGGTTCCAGCGTCGCGAACTGGGAGGCGAGGAGTCCGGGCGGCATGAACTCATGGGAGCGGCCCGCCAGTCGCTGGGCGATGAGCTCCGCAGTGCCGCTCACGTGGGCGAAGTACGCGTCCGGCGCATGAGACCGAAGGCGATCGCGATAGGCCCGCCGGAGGGCGGAGCAGGCGACCACATCCGCCGTCCCGTCGGCGAGCGCCTCACCCACCAGGTCGAGCCACGGCCAGCGGTCCGCATCCACGAGGGGGATGCCCGCGGCCATCTTCGCGATGTTCCCGGCGGGATGCAGCGCGTCGGCATCGACGAAGACGAGTCCCTGCTGCTCTGCGAAGGCGGCGCCGACCGTCGACTTCCCGCTGCCCGAGACCCCCATGACGACCAACGGTGGTGTGCGATGCGGCATCGGCTTCCTCTCGATCCCTCGGACAGTACCAACGGTCGTCACCGCCGGGACCACTCCGGGGCACCGCGAATCCAGCCGGCTGAACACGGGCCGAAACCCTGACCCGCGACAGCACCGGACACCTCGCGCAATCGAGGTGAGACGCGAACTCCTCCTCGGTGGGTCGTCGTCAGTCGGACACGATCGCGTCGAACACCTCGTTGAAGGCCTCCGTCGTGCTCGGGTGGGTGTAGATCGCGGTCTTGAGCTGGGTGGCCGTGATCCGGTGGCGCATGGCGAGCGCGACGGTGTTGATGACCTCCTGGGCGTCGATGCTGAGGATCGCTGCTCCGAGGATGAGATCGGTGTCGGCATCCAGGATGAACTTCATCACGCCGCGCGTCTCCTCCACCGTGTACGCCCGGGGCATCGCCACGATGTCGGCGACCATTTTGCGTGCGACACGGATGTTCCGGCCCTCGGCGCGCGCCTCCCGTTCGGTCAGGCCCACGGTCGCGAGCGGCGGCGTGATGAAGAGCGTGCGGGGGACGGCCACGCGGTCGGCCCTGCTCCGCGCTCCCTGGCCGAGCAGCTGGTCGAGCACGATGCGGGCGTCGTCCAGCGACACGTAGGTGAACTGGGGTCCGCCGTTCACGTCGCCGAGCGCGAAGATGTGCGGACGGCTGGTTCGCAGCCGATCGTCCACGATCACCGCTCCGCGTGCGCTCGTCTCGACGCCTGCCGACTCGAGGCCCAGCCCTTCGGTCGCCGGTCGGCGTCCCGTCGCCGCGAGGAAGGCATCCGTCTCGACGGTCGTGGTCCCGCTCCCGGTCACGTAGGTGACGGAGGCGCCCCCGTCGTGGTCCGCGATCCCGGTGACGCGTGCGCCGGTGACCACCGTGATCCCGTCTCCGGCGAGGATGCCCGTCGCCACCTCGGCGACGTCGTCGTCCTCCTTCGGAAGCAGGCGGTCGGCCGCTTCGAGGATGGTCACCTCGGAGCCGAAGTGACGGTAGATGGAGGCGAACTCCAGCCCCAGGTAACCGCCGCCGATGATGACGAGGCGGCCGGGCAGCCGGTCGGCGCGGGTCAGGTCGGTGCTGCTCACCCGGTGGATGCTGCCCGAGACACCGGCGATGTCGGGCTCGATCGGGACGGACCCGGTGTTGATCAGGATGGTGGGAGCGGTGACCGTGATGCGGTCGGAGCCCTCGCCCACGGCGACGGTACGATCGTCGAGGAACGTGGCCCGCCCGGTGATGACCGTGGCGGAGTCCTTGCCGTCGAGAGCCTCGAAGTTGCCGGCGCGGAAGGCGCTGGTGAGGGCACGGACGCCTTCGATGGAGTTCGCGAAGAACTCCTGTGCCTCGTCCTCCAGCCGCTTGGAGTTCGAGTAGTGCACGAGCATCTTGGTCGGCACGCAGCCGACGTTCGGGCAGGTTCCGCCGTACATCTCGTCGGACTGCTCGATGAGGATGACGCGCCGGCCGGCGTCCGTGAGCGCGTGCGCGGCGGTCTTCCCGCCCTTGCCGAAGCCGACGACGAGGACGTCGGCCGTGAGTGCTGTCGTGGTGTTCATGGCCTTGAGTGTGCTCGCATCGAAGTGATACAAACAGACCGTACGGCCTCATCCTTCTGCTCGAAAGTCTCACAATGGACGACATCAGCCGGTTGCTCCGCCTGGCGCGGCTCCAGGCGACGCTCGACAAGCGCTGCCTCCTGGGCGGCTCCACCCGCATGGACGTGTCGTACGGCGAGCGCGAGGTCCCGTTCCACGTCCTGCTCGAGGGGGAGTGCGACCTCGAGGTGGGAGGGGTTCTGCACCGGCTGACGGCGGGCGACGTCGTGGTCCTCCCCTCCGGCGCGCGGCATCGCATCATCACGCCCGGAGCGGCCCGCCGCCTGGCGGAGCTGCAGCCGACCCGGGAGACGGCCGGGCGGACCTTTGCGCTGACGACCAGTGAGGACGACTCTCCGGCTGTCATCGATCTGTTCTGCGGTCACTACACGGTTGCGCCGGGTGCCGGATCTCTGCTCTTCGCGTCCCTGCCGACTCCGATGCACGTCTCGCTCTTCCGATCCGAGGGCGGGCGGACGGTCCTCACACAGCTCAGCTCCCTGATGCGCGGGGAGGCCGCGCTCGACGGCGCAGGGTCGGCGGCGATCATGTCCGCGTTCTGCACGGTGCTGCTGGCGCTCGTGCTGAGGTCGTCGCCGGGCGTCGGCGCACACGGCCGGTTCTGGACAGCCGCCTCCGACCCCCGCATCGGCCCGGTCATCGAGGAGGTGGTGGCGGATCCCGGTGGGGATTGGTCGGTGGAGCGGGCCAGCAGGCGCGCGCTCATCTCGCGGGCGACGTTCTTCCGCCGGTTCCAGCACGCGGCGGGGATGAGTTTCGGGCGGTTCCTCACCCGGGTGCGGATGATGGCCGCCTCCGACCTGCTGCTCGGCTCCGGCCTGAGCATCTCCGCGGTCGGCGCCCGGGTCGGCTACCGCTCGGAGGCCGCGTTCACGCGGGCCTTCCGCGCCGAGGTGGGCGAAACGCCCTCGCACTTCCGCCGAGCGCACGCCGGCCATCCGGGCTAGCCGATTCACCCATGTCGTGCTGCCTGCAGACGAGAGGACGCGAAGAACGTTCCGGCACAGAGCCGGAAACCGCTCCTCACGTCTCCCGCAGCGAGTGGATCATCCGCTGGAGGAGCCGGAACGCGTCCGTCTGTTCCTCCGGCGTCAGCTCGCGCAGCATCCTGACCTCGACGGCACGGACGGCGGCGCTCGCCGTTTCGAGTCTGCGCCGGCCGCGGTCCGTGAGCCGGGCGGGCAGGACCTTCCCCACCGGAGCCTGGGCCGGGCGGGTCACATCACCCTCGCGTTCCAGGGCCTGCAGGAGCACGTTCATCGACTGTCGCGTCACGAAGGCGCCCCGCGCGAGGTCCGAATTGGACATCCCGGGTCGCTGCGCCAGCAACTCCAGGCACGAGTAGTGGGTCACGGTCATCCCCAGCGGACGCAGCGCCGCCTCCATTGCGGCGCGAAGGACGCTCGAGGCCTCCTTCAGCAGATAGCCCAGGGAACTGTCGAGGTCGACGGCGGTGTCTTCTTGACTCATGTCAGTATTCTGACATACGATGATGGATGTCAGAGAACTGACACGACAATGAAGGAGCACCCATGCCCGCCACCGGCCCCGATTTCCTCTCCCTCCAGGTCCGCGACCTCGACGCATCGCAGGCGTTCTACGAGCAGTACCTCGGCCTCGTCCGCTCGCCGGCCGGCCCTCCGCATGCCGTCGTCTTCGAGACCGCGCCGATCGCCTTCGCGCTTCGGGACATCGTCCCCGGCACTCCGCTGGAATCCGTCCCTCAGCCGGGCATCGGCGCGGCGATCTGGCTCCACGCCACGGAGGTGCAGGCGATTCACGACGCTCTCGCCGCCGGCGGGCACCGGATCGTCGCGGCGCCGATCGACGGTCCGTTCGGCCGGACGTTCACCTTCGCCGATCCCGACGGCTACCACGTGACGCTCCACGACCGCGTCTAGGCGGGAGCACGTTAGCGTGTAGCCGTGAACCAGAACCCCGCACCGACCCTCTCGGACGTCGCCGCGCACGCGGGAGTCTCGCTGGCCACGGCCTCGCGTGCGCTCAACGGCAGTACCCGGCAGGTGCGGCCCGACCTGAAGGCGCGCGTCCTCGCGTCGGCGACGGCATTGGGATACAGCGTCAACTCGCAGGCGCAGGCGGTGGCCAAGGGCACCTCCACGACGGTGGCTCTCGTCGTGGGCGACATCGCGGATCCGTACTTCTCCTCCATCGCCGCCGGTGTCGTCCGGGGCGCCCGGGAGCACGGTCTCTCGGTGACCCTGACAGGGCTGGAGGCGTCCGCGGTGCAGGAGGACTCCGGGCAGGAGGCGGCGCTGATCGCTGCGCTGCGCGCACAGCGTCCGCGGGCGGTGATCGTTGCGGCCGGCCGGGAGAACGACGCGGGGTGGGAGGCGTTCTCGCACCTGAACGCGCTGACGGTGATCGGGCCGGACGTTCCGGGGATCCGGTCGGTCGCCGTCGCCAACAGGGACGGGGCCGCCGCGCTGGCGACCGGCCTCCGCGTGCTCGGATATTCCGACTTCACCATCGTCGCCGGCGATGTCCGGCTCTCGACCGTCTCGGAGCGGATCGGCGGCTTCCTCTCCGTGGCCCCCGGAAGCCGCATCGTCGAGGCCGCGTTCTCGCGCGATGGCGGCTATCGGGCGATGGCGGAGTTGCTGGACGCAGGTGACCGGCCGGAGTGCGTGTTCGCGGTCACGGACGTCATGGCCATCGGCGTCGTCGGCGCCATCAAGGACGCCGGTCTGACGCCAGGCGAGGATATCGCCGTCGCCGGATTCGATGACGTGCCGATTCTGCGCGACCTCACTCCGCGGCTGACGACGGTCGCGCTGCCGCTGGAGGAGATCGGCGAACGGGCGCTGGCCCTCGCCGTGTCCGACCCGTCCGATCTGCGGCTGAGCGAGCCGATCGCGGGAGAAGTCCGCATCCGCGAGTCCACTCCTTCCCGGGCCTAGCGCTTCCCGCGGCGTGTTGCCGTTCCGCGCAAATCGCGCTACCGTCTGGTAAGCGCTTTCCGCAGCGGCCGAACAGAGCCCGGAAGGCACCTTTTCCGCAACGGCAAGGAGCACACATGACGTCCATCGGCATCATCATGAACGGCGTCTCCGGGCGCATGGGATACCGGCAGCACCTGCTGCGGTCCATCCTCGCGATCCGGGAGCAGGGCGGCGTGCTGCTCTCCGACGGCCGACGGGTGCAGGTCGTCCCGCTGCTCGTCGGCCGCAACGAGGAGAAGCTCGCGGAGCTCGCCCGGCGCCACGACATCGCCGACTACACGACCGACCTGGATGCGGCGCTCGCCGACGACCGCTGGCAGATCTACTCGGACTTCCTGGTCACGAAAGCTCGCAGTGCCGCGATCCGCAAGGCCATCGCCGCCGGCAAGGCGATCTACACCGAGAAGCCCACCGCGGAGTCCTTCGAGGAGGCGCTGGAGCTCGCCCGGCTGGCCGAGGCGGCCGGCATCAAGAACGGCGTCGTGCACGACAAGCTCTACCTCCCGGGCCTCCGCAAGCTGAAGCGGCTGATCGACTCCGGGTTCTTCGGCCGCATCCTCTCGGTGCGCGGCGAGTTCGGCTACTGGGTGTTCGAGGGCGACTGGCAAGCGGCGCAGCGCCCCAGCTGGAACTACCGGGCGGAGGACGGCGGCGGCATCATCGTCGACATGTTCCCGCACTGGAGCTACGTGCTCGAGAACCTGTTCGGCCGCGTCGAGTCGGTGTACGCGCACGCAGCGACCGAGATCCCGCAGCGTGTCGACGAGCAGGGCCGCCCCTACGCAGCCACCGCCGAGGACGCCGCGTACGCGATCTTCGGGATCGAGG
This sequence comes from Leifsonia sp. HAY1-4F, assembly GCF_056755275.1. NCBI lineage: Bacteria > Bacillati > Actinomycetota > Actinomycetes > Micrococcales > Microbacteriaceae > Leifsonia > Leifsonia sp. HAY1-4F. The sequence goes on along the minus strand of NZ_JBNDHX010000029.1, from coordinate 25,167 downwards.
GCGGGATCACCGCACAGCTCAACTCCAGCTGGACGACCCGCGTCAACCGTGACGAGCTGGTGGAGTTCCAGGTGGACGGCACGCACGGCAGCGCGGTCGTCGGGCTGTTCGGCTGCAAGATCCAGCCGCGCAACGCGACACCGAAGCCGGTCTGGAACCCCGACCTCGCCGACGAGCACGACTACGACGCCGACTGGATCGAGTCGCCCTCGAACGAGGTGTTCGAGAACGGCTTCAAGACGCAGTGGGAGGAGTTCCTGCGCCACGTCCTCGAGGACGCCCCGAACCCCTACGGCTTCCTCGCCGGCGCGCGCGGCGTGCAGCTGGCCGAGCAGGGCCTGCGCTCCTCCCGCGAGGGCCGGCGCATCCAGCTGGCCGAAGTCGGCCTCTGATGGCGCGCACCACCCTCCTCCACGCCGACGGTTCGACGACGGCGATCGAGCTCCGCGACGCTCCCGATCACCACCGGCCGACCCAGCCCCTGGTCTCGCGAGTCGCCTACGCCGCCGCGCATGTCATCCCCCGGCCGTGGGCGGACAATGTGCCCGGCTCGCCGGCGGAGATCGATTGGGATGCGACTCTCGCGTACCGCCGGCACCTCTACTCCTGGGGGCTCGGCGTTGCCGACGCGATGGATACGGCCCAGCGCAACATGGGGCTGGATGCGGCCGCCACGCGGGAACTGATCACCCGCTCGGCGGAGACCGCCCGCGAGTCCGGTGGCCGCCTCGTCGCCGGGGTGAACACCGACCAGGTCGAGGACGAGGTCATCTCGCTGGACGCGGTGATCGACGCGTACAAGGAGCAGTTGCACTTCACCGAGGACGCGGGGGCCGGGGTCGTGCTCATGGCCAGCCGCCACCTGGCCCGGGCAGCGCAGTCGCCCGCCGACTTCGAGCGGGTCTACTGGGAGGTGCTGGAGGCCGCAGCGGGCCCCATCGTCCTGCACTGGCTGGGCGAGGCATTCGATCCGGCCCTCGCCGCGTACTTCGGGTCTGCCGACACGGCGGCCGCGAGCAGCACGGTCCTCCGGATCATCGAATCCGGCGGGGACAAGATCGCCGGAATCAAGCTGAGCCTCCTCGACCCCGGTGCCGAGATCGCCCTGCGCTCGCAGCTCCCCGGCGGGGTCAGGATGTTCACCGGGGACGACTTCAACTACGTCTCACTGATCGAAGGCGACGAACGGGCGCACTCGGATGCGCTGCTCGGCGCGTTCGCCGCGATCGCGCCCAGTGCGTCGGCGGCCATTCAGGCAGTGGACTCCGGCGACACGAACCGGTACCGCGACATCCTCGGCCCCACCGAATCCCTGTCGCGGCAGATCTTCGCCGCGCCGACCTACTTCTACAAGACGGGGATCGCGTTTCTGTCCTGGCTGAACGGCCACCAGCGCTCGTTCACCATGGTCGGCGGTCTGCACTCGGCGCGCAGCCTCCCGCACCTGTCGGAGATCGTGCGGCTGGCCGACGTCGCCGGGGCCCTGGAGCGACCGGAACTGGCGGCTGCACGGTGGAACCACCTGCTGAGCCTGAACGGAGTGGAGGCGTGACCCGGGCGGATCCCCGGCTGTCGCTCAACCAGGCGACCATCCGGCATGCGGATCTCGCCGACGCCCTCAGGGTCACGGCGGACGCGGGGGTCGAATCCATCGGACTGTGGAGGGAGCCGGTCGCCGCGGTGGGCCTGGAGACGGCGACGCGGATGGTCGCCGACTCCGGACTGCGTGTGTCCACACTGTGCCGGGGTGGCTTCTTCACCGCGATCGACGGCCCGGAGCGGCGCCGGTCGCTCGATGAGAACCGGCGGGCGATCGACGAGACCGCAGCGCTCGCGGCAGCCGGTGCTCCGGGCTCGCGGGCGGTGCTCGTGCTCGTCGCGGGCGGCCTGCCCGCAGGCTCCGTCGACCTCCGCGGCGCTCGCGCCCGGGTGGCCGACGCGATCGCGGAGCTCGAGCCCGATGCCCGCGCCTCGGGGGTGACCCTGGCGATCGAGCCGTTGCATCCGATGTACGCTGCCGACCGCGCCGTCGTCTCCACCCTCGGCCAGGCGCTCGACCTGGCAGCGCCCTTCCCGCCGGAAGCGGTCGGGGTCGCCGTGGACACCTTCCATGTCTGGTGGGACCCGGAGGTGCTCCCGCAGATCGCGCAGGCCGGCGCCGAAGGACGCATCGCGACGTACCAGGTGTGCGACTTCGTCACGCCGCTTCCCGCCGATGTGCTGCTCGGGCGCGGGATGATGGGGGACGGGCACATCGACTTCAGGAGCCTGACGGATGCCGTTGCGGCGGCCGGGTACGAGGGAGACATCGAGGTGGAGATCTTCAACGCCGCCATCTGGGAGGCGGATCCGGCCGAGGTCGTCGCGCGCACCGTCCAGGCGTTCGCCGACCACATCCCGCTGGCCGCATCCCGCCGGTCAGGATGGTGACCTGACGTGGCCTCGACCGTCGTGATCGCGCCCGACTCGTTCAAGGGCACCGCCACCGCGGACGAGGTCGCAGTCGCAATCGCCGGCGGATGGTCGAGTGTCCGTCCCGGCGACCGGGTCATCCTGGCGCCGATGGCGGACGGCGGCGAGGGAACGCTTCTCGCGCTGCGACGGGCCGTGCCCGGTGCCGTACGTCACGCGGTCGGTGTGACCGGGCCGGATGGCCGCAGGGTGAGCGCCGAATGGCTGATGCTCCCGGATCGAACCGGCGTGATCGAACTCGCTGCGACGAGCGGAATCGGGTTGATGCAGCAGCTGGCCCCGATGGCCGCAAGCACGGTCGGCTTCGGGGAAGCGATCGCGGATGCCCTCTCCGCCGGGGCGACGAGGCTGCTGCTCGCGCTCGGCGGGAGTGCGTCGACCGATGGAGGAACGGGCGCACTCACCGCGCTCGGCGCACGGTTCCTCGACGAGCAGGGCGAGCAGGTTCCGGCCGGCGGGGGAGGGCTCACCTCCCTCCGCTGGGCGGATCTCTCCGGGCTGCCGCCCCTCCCGCCGCGCGGCGCGCACATCCTCAGCGATGTCGACAGTCCTCTGCTGGGTCCGGCCGGCGCCGCGCACGTGTTCGCGCCGCAGAAGGGGGCGACCCCGGAACAGGTCGCGGAGCTCGAGACCGGACTCGCCCGGCTGGCCGCCACGGTGGGAGCACCCGACGTCGCGGGTGCCGGAGCGGCGGGCGGCACGGCGTACGGCCTTCTCGCCTGGGGAGCGACGCTTGGCTCCGGCGCCGCAGCGGTCGGAGCGGCCGTCGGCCTGCCGGCTCTCATCGCGGACGCCGACGTCGTCATCACCGGCGAGGGCCGCTACGACGCTCAGTCGAGCGCGGGCAAGGTCACCGACTACGTCGCCGCACTGGCGCGTGACGCCGGCGCCGACGTCCTCCTCGCCGCAGGTCTCATCCATGCGGACACGGGCGGGTATCTGTTGGCGTCGTCCCTCAGCGACGTGGCGGGCGGTCCCGACCCCGCGATGCGCGAACCGCGCCGATGGTCGGAGGCGGCGGGGGCCGAGCTGGCTCGCGGCTACTCGGCGCTCCGCTGACCCGAGTCGGGCCCTCGATCGGCGCGACTGCCGGTGTTCGGAACGTTTGCGGTCCGGCGCGCACCGGCATACGCTCCCAACCGCAGCAGTCACTGCGCCGCGACGTGCGCCGCGCTTCTCAGTCGGCGCTGGACAGCAGCCAGCGCACGCACCGGGCGAGCAACGCCTGGTGCCCGGCCGACTCGTAGGCTGCCGTGTCGTGACCGAGAGCGTCGTAGACCACCCGGGCGGACGCCGGGCCGACGGTGCGCGCCCAGACCACGGGGACCTCGTCCCCGCCCGATGATGCCGTTGCCGATGCCGTTGCCAGGACGATGTTGTCGGGCTCGAGGGACAGGTTCGAGTACAGCTCGTCCTGCACCGCGAAGTCGTCGAGGCCGGCGATGAACGCGGGCGGCTCGGCGGCGAGGTGAACGTTCAGCCGGGCATAGTCCGGGTGGAAGCTCTCGCCCCTCACCCAGACACCGCCGAGGATGGACTTCCATTCCGGGATGCCGCGCAACGACGTGGATGTGGCGTGCACGCCCAGCAGCGGACGGCCTGCAGCGAGGTACCCCAGAAGGCCGGCCCGGCCCTCCGCTTCCGCGTCGGGCGCCGGATCGTCGGGGAAGTTCAGGGCCGGGTCCCCGAGGTTCAGCACGAGAAGGTCGGGCAGCTCCGAGGGGAGCCTCGCCATCCGGGCGTCGACGTCGCCGCTGACCTCCGCATCCATCCCGAGTGAGGTGAGCAGGCCGGCCAGCCGGTCCGAGGTGCGTTCGAAGGGGTGCCACGGATCGGCGTACCGTCCTTCACCGGACAGGATGAGTGCGCGCGTCATGCCTCGCCCGCCCGGTCGTGCTCGGCCGCGGTCGCACGCGCCGGTTCCGTTGTCTCTGCGGGCTCGAGCGTCAGCGCATCCCGGATGATCCGGCGGGGGTCGTAGCGCCGAGGGTCGAGGCGGGTCCAGTCGATGTCGTCGAACTCCGGCCCGACCTCCTCGCGGAGGCGTCCCGTGGTGTCGTCCGCGAGCTTCCGGAGCGTTCGGACCATGCGGCCGAGTGCCGCGGCCGCGGCCGGAAGGCGCTGCGGCCCCGAGCAGGAACCCGGCGATCAGCGCGATCACAACGATCTTGTCGAAAGTCAGCCCGAACATGATGATCAGCTTTCCACGAAAAGGGACTCGGTCACGGTCGCCTCCAGGCGGCGGACGCGGCGGCGGTCGTTGAGCAGGCTCACGCCGCACGCGAGCCCGTACAGAGCCAGCATCGGCGCCGCCAGCAGCAGCATCGACATGACGTCGGCGGCCGGCGTCGCGATGGCCGTGAACAGGCAGATGCCGAGCAGAGCCCAGCGCCAGGCGTGGGTGATCGCGCGTCCTGACACCACTCCCGCGAAGTTGAGCAGGACGACGAACAGCGGAAGCACGAAGGCGACTCCGGTGACGAGCGTCAGCTTCAGCACGAAGTCGAAGTAGGCGCTCGCATCCAGATAGGAGGACGTGAGAGCGGGCGCGAATCCGGTCATGAGCTGGACGATGTGCGGCATCACCCACACGCCGGCTGCGCACCCGGCGATGAACAACGGGAGTGCGCTGAGGACGAAGCCGGAGGTGTACCGCTTCTCCCGGCGGTTCAGGGCGGGCATGAAGAAGGCGAAGAGCTGATACAGCCACACGGGACTGGACAGCACGATCCCGACGATCACGGCGATCTCGATCCGCAGGTCGAAGGCGGCGGAGATCGACGGGAAGTTGATGACGACCGCCCGGTCCTGGCTCCGTGCCGCAACGAGGACCGGGCTCCGGAGGAAGTCGAGAGCGGGTTCGGCCGCGAACCAGCCGGCGACCACTCCGACCCCGATCGCCACGGCGGCGCGCGTGAGTCGGCGGCGCAGCTCGGTGAAGTGCTCGGCCAGTCCCATGCGCCGCTCAGGGTCGCGCGCAGCTGGGTGACGCATGAGGGCTCAGGCGTTCCCCGCGCTGGTGACTTCGGGCTCGGCGACGGCGGCGGCCGCATTCGTCGACGCCTCCGGGTCGCGCTTGTCCTTCTGCACTTCCTTCTGCAGGATGCGGACCGACTGGCCGACACTACGGGCCAGAGCCGGGAGCTTGGCGGCGCCGAAGATCAGCACGACGACGGCGAGGATGATCAGCGCGTGCCATCCGGTGAGATTTCCCAACATTGGTAACTCCTTCGTTTCCGTGGGTGGAACTGTTGTCGAACTGTGTGGAACTAGTTTCATTGATGGTAGGCCGGATTGTGCGAAACCGCCACAGGCAGCTCCGTCAGTCCGGGTCGGAACTCGGGCGCGCACCCGGCTCGGCGGTCAGGACGGAGTCGAGGAAGGCATCCACCGTGGCGTGGAACCGCTGCCGTTCGTCGCGCCGGATGTAGTGCCCGGCTCCCTCGAACACCTCCACTTGCGCGCCGAGCGAACGCTCGATCGCGCGGTGGGCAGCGGTGTTCCCGATGCGCACCGTCCCGGTGACGATGAGGACAGGGACGGACCGGTCGGCGAGATCGGTCAGCAGGACCGGCCACGGGCGACTCGGGATGACATCCCCGTGCCGGACGAGGGCAGCATCCATCTGCGCCTTCGACGAGGACCAGCCGGCGAGCTCGTCGGCCGGCCAGGCGGGATGCATCGCTGCGGCCTCCTCGCGGCGCTCGTCATCGGTGAGCTCCTGCTGGCGGAGCAGCCAGGTGGTCGCGGCTTTCGCGACGTCCGGGTCCTGGTGGTGGGTGACGGGCAGGCGCCAGAACGGATCCTCGAGGACCACGGCGTCGACCTCCCGCCGGGTGCGCGCGGCGACGGCGGCAGCAGCGGAGCCGCCGGCGGAGTGACCGAAGAGGATCAAGGGCTGGTCGGAGTCGTCGCACCAGTCGTCGACCGTGCTCAGCAGCTCGTCGACGATGATGTCTCCCGGATGGGACCGCAACTGCTCCTCCGTCCAGCGGGGCGACGAGCCGTGTCCTCGAGGATCGATCGCCAGCACCCGGAATCCGCGGCCGGCCCAGTGCCGGCAGGTCGCCTGCAACGACTCGGCGGACTCCGAGAGACCGGGAATCGCGACGATGGTTCCCCTCCGCGGGCCGCGGGGCAGCGTCGCGACGACATGCAGGGTCACCGGAGCGCCTCGGGGAAGGCGAGGGGCTGTCCGCGGGTGACCCGCTCGAGCTCGCCGGCGACGTGGTCGCCCATCCGCCGGATCTCCGATCCCATGGAGCCGGCGATGTGGGGTGTGAGGAAGACGTTCGGCATCGTGTAGAGCTCGCTGTTCCGCGGGAGGACGTCGGGGTGGGCCACATCCAGGATGGCGTCGATCCGGCCCGTGCGCAGCTCGGCGACCAGTGCCTCCTGATCGACGACGAGGCCGCGGGACGTGTTGATGAGCGTGGCGCCGTCCTTCATCGCGGCCAGCTGCACCGCGCCGATCATCTTCGTCGTGGCGGCGTTCAGCGGCGGGTGCAGTGTGACGACGTCGCTGACGGCCATCAGCTCGTTCAGCTCCATCAGCTCCACGCCGAGCCGGGCGGCCTCGTCCGCAGGGAGGTACGGGTCGTAGACGACGACGTCGACGTCGATCCCGCCGAGCCGTTCGATCACGATGCGACCGATCCGGGAGGCCCCGACGATGCCGACGGTCTTGCCGACGTTGCCTGCGGTCGGGAACTCGAGCTCCCGGTCGATGAAGCTGCGCCGCTGCCCGTACAGCCGGTGCGCCTGGAACGTGCTCTTGTTCGCGAGGATGATCATCGACATCGTGAACTCGGCGACCGGGATGGCGTTCACCCAGCCGGCGTTCGACACCTGGATGCCGCGGTCGTGGGCCGAGGCGGGCAGCAGCGCCGCCGCTTGGCCGCCCGCATGGAGCACGTAGCGCAGCCGCGGGGCGGCATCGAGGTCGGCGTCCGTCAGAGCGGGAGCGCCCCATCCGGTGATGAGGACCTGCGCCCGGCTCAGCGCGCGGCGCGCCTCCGGTCGGCCGAAGGATGCGAACGGGTGAGGATGCGCCGGCCGCGACCCAGGGATCCGCAGCGCGCGCATCCCGTCCCCGAAGAGACGTTCGGCCAGTTCGGGCGGATCCATCGCCAGCACGAACTCCACGGGTGCGTCTTCGGTCGGTTCGGCCGGCTCGGCAGGGGCCGAGGATGTCGAAAGGCCGGGTGCGCTCGTCATGGAAACCTCATCGGATCGTGTGTGCGGCGGAAGTCGCTGATCTGAAACTAGTTACACAAGGGCCAAAGCGCAAGATCCCGTGCGGCGTGCGCAGTCCGCACTTCGCAGGCAACGGAGGCGTCCTCGGCCGTTTACGTCCCGCAACTCCTCCCTTTCCCGCTGATGCGCCGGTGCCTCGCCGACTTCTCCTCCCTTTCCGGCGCCGTCGGAAACGGAGGAAGCGAGCCCGCGGTACTCCGGTCAGGTGCGGAAACGGAGGAATCCGTTGCCCCTAACAGCTGCGTCTCCTCCGAAACGGTCGACCACACCCCCAGCTGCCCTCGGACCGCAGCCCCACCATCGAGTCCGCACAGACTGCACAGGACACGCCGTGTCAGCGTGCAATCTTTGCGGACTCGATGGTGGGGCGCGACGGTGGGGGCGAGAACGTCGGGCAGCGGGCCGCGAGCCGCGGCGGCTACGACCGGGGGGCCGCCGCCGAGCCGCGACGGACGAAGTGGGGCTGCAGCAGGACGCTGGAGGCGGGCCGCAGTCCGAGCGCGATCTCCGCGGCGGCCACGCCGACCTCGAAGAACGGCGGGTGCACGGTCGTCAGGCCGGGTGTCAGGTCTCCGACGATCGGGACGTCGTCGAAGCCCACCACCGACAGATCCTCCGGAATCCGCACTCCCACCTGGCGCGCGGCGCGGTAGGCGCCCACGGCGATGTTGTCGGTCATGCAGACGATCGCTGTCGCGCCCGTGTCGTCGGCGAGCAGCTGCGCCACGGCGCGCTCGCCGTGGTCCTCGTAGTTGAGGCTCTCGCGGACGAGACGGGCGTCGACGGCGATCCCGTGGCGCTCGAGGGCCGCGAAGTAGCCGTCCATCCGCTGTTCCGCCGTCGTCATCCCGCGGGGTTCGCCGACGTAGGCGATCCGGCGGTGCCCCGACCGGACCAGTTCGTCGACGGCCATCCCGACACCCGCGCGCTGGTCGTAGTCGACGGCGACCAGGGACGTTCCCGCGACCGGGGGGCGGCCGCAGAGGACCAGTGGGGCGCCGATGTCCGCGAGGTCGCGGGCGTAGGCGGCCACCCGGGCGTCGAACGCCGCATCGGATGCCGTGGAGCCGACGAGAAGGACGGCGGCCACACGCTGTTCGCGCAGGGTGGCGATGAGCTCCGCCTCGCGCTCTTCGGAACCGTTCGTGGTGGACATGAACAGCAGGTGACCGTTCTCGCCGGCGACGCTCTCGACGCCCGCCGCCAGGGAGGCGAACGTCGGACCGATCATGACCCGGACGATGAACGCGATCGTCCTCGGTCCCCGGCCCTGCATGGCACGGGCCAGGCCGTTCACCACGTAGCCGAGCTCCTGCGCCGACGCGAGCACCCTCGCCCGGGTCGCGTCGTGCACTTTCGTGCTCCCTCCGAACACGCGGGAAGCGGTTGCCGGGGACACGCCGGCGTGCGCCGCGACATCCCGAAGATTGACGGCGCCGACCCTTGCCGGGCCCCGCGATCCCCCTGGGCGGCTGCGTCTCGCCCCTTCGCTGCTCTCCATGCTCGGATGGTACAGCGTTGCTTGACGCGCACGTGGCGGGTGGGTTATGTTGCCCGTTAATGAAACTAGTTCCACGATGGTTGTGGAACACCAGCAAGGAGTTCATGTGCAACGAAGCGCTGCCGTCGCTCTTCCCAAGCGGCGCAAACCGACATCCCGGGGAACCCTCGGCCTGCTGCTGCTGGCCCTTCCCGGAGTGGTGTGGTTCCTGATCTTCGCCTACGGCCCTATGGCCGGGCTGGTGGTGGCGTTCAAAGACTTCAATATCAGCCAGGGCATCTTCGGCAGCGCCTGGAACGGCCTGGACAACTTCAGGTACTTCCTCGCCAGCGGGGATGCGCCGCGGATCGTCCTCAACACCGTTGTCCTGAACACCCTCTTCCTCGGCGCCTCCCTGCTCGCCGGCCTGCTGCTCGCCCTGATGCTCAACGAGATCCGCGGGCACTTCTACCGGCGGTTCATGCAGTCGACCATCTTCTTCCCCTACTTCGTCTCGCCGATCATCATCGCGATCATGCTCCAGGTGGTGCTCTCGGGCGTCGGCGGCCGCGGCGGTCTGCTCAACAACCTCCTCAGCGTCGTCGATCTGCCGCAGGTGAACTGGTACACGGAGCCGGGCGCCTGGCCGTGGATCCTCACCATCGTGAAGGTCTGGCAGCTGGGCGGCTACACGTCGGTCATCTTCCTCGCGGCCATCACCTCCATCCCCGAGGAGGTCTACGAAGCCGCGGCCATCGACGGCGCGAGCCGGGCGCGGATGGCCCTGTCGGTCACGACCCCGCTGCTGCTGCCCACCGTCGGCATCCTCGTGGTGCTCGGCATCGGCCGGATCTTCTTCGGCGACTTCGCGACCATCTACGCGATCGTCGGCGACAACGGCACCCTCTTCCCGACCACCGATGTCATCGACACCTACGTGTTCCGTTCCCTGCGGACCATCGGCGACTTCGGGACGACGGCGGCCATCGGTCTGTTCCAGTCCGTGGTCGGCTTCGTGTTCGTCACCGCGGCGGTGCTCGTGCAGCGCCGCGTCGATCGAGAAAGCAGCATCCTGTGAGCACCACGATCACCGGCCGGACCCAGACGATCACCGACCTCGACGCCGCGGCGGTCCTGGATGACACGCAGAGCACGAGAAGGAGCGCGCGACCCAAGCGCCGCCGTCCCGCCCGGTTCGAGCCGTTCACGCTGGTCAGCTACGTATGCGTCACCCTGTTCGGGCTGTTCTGCCTCATCCCGCTGTGGATGATCATCGCCGGCTCGTTCACGGACGAGTCGGCGCTGGCGCGCACCGGCTACAGCCTGTGGCCTGCGCCGTTCTCGACCGCCGCGTACCAGATGCTGTTCTCGGGTGGTGCGCTGGTGACCAGCTACGGCGCGTCATTGTTCATCACGATCGTCGGAACCGCGCTGTCGCTGTCGTGCACGGCATCCCTCGCCTGGGTGATCGCCCGGCGGCTTCCGCGGATCAGCCGGCCGCTGACGATCTTCGCCTACATCCCGATGCTGTTCACCGGAGGTCTCGTCCCGCTCTACCTCCTGGTCACGCAGGTGCTCAGCCTCAACAACAACTGGTTCGCGGTGATCCTGCCCGTCATGCTGGCGCCCTTCCTGATCTTCGTCGCCGTCAGCTTCTTCCGTCAGCTGCCCGAGGAGATCCTCGATTCGGCCCGCATCGACGGCGCCGGCGAGCTGCGGATCTTCTTCCAGATCGTCATCCCGCTGTCGAAGCCCATCCTCGCGGTGCTCGGCCTCTTCTATGCCGTCACGTACTGGAACGAATGGTTCATGGCCCTCCTGTTCATCTCCGACCCGAGCCTGTATCCGCTCCAGCTGACCCTCCAGAACCTGATCGCCAACGTCACCAATGCCGCCAGCCTCCCGGGTGCCACCGTCTCCCAGGCCGCCGCCCCGATCTACCAGCTGCGATTCGCGATGACGGTCCTGACCATCGCGCCCATCCTGCTGGCCTACCCGTTCGCTCAGCGCTTCTTCGTCAAGGGCCTCACCCTCGGCGCGAGCAAAGGCTAGCGAGCACCCCCACCACCCCCAACCAGAGCTGTCCCACAAAGGAGTATTCGGACATGTCAACCAGCACCCTCAATCGGCGCGGGTTCCTCGCCCTCACCGGCGCAGCGGGTATCGGAATCGGCCTCGGCCTCGCCGGCTGCACCCCCACGGGTTCCGCCGCAGGCGCCCTTTCCGGCACCTCGCAGGCGATCCTGCCCTCGACCGCACCGAGTACATGGAACACGGTCCTCGCTCAGGCGAACAAGGCTCTCCAGAAGGAGCACGGCTTCACCCTGGATGCGCAGTTCATCAACTGGCAGAACTACGGGCAGCAGGCGCTTCTCAAGTTCACGGCCGGCGCCAAGTTCGACACCGCGCTGCAGGCGCTGTGGCTGAACATGGCCCAGCTGCAGCAGAGCCACTCCCTGGCCGACCTCACCCACGAGATCGACAAGTGGCCGAACTTGAAGAAGCAGCTCTCCAGCCAGCTCATCGAGTCGAACAAGTGGAGCGGAAAGCTCTGGGGCATCCCGCAGGTGAACAGCGCCGCGCGCCTGCAGCACTTCAGCATCCGGAAGGACCTGGCCGGCAAGCTCGGGTTCGACGAGATCCAGGACTACGACACGCTGGAGAAATACTTCTACGACGTGAAGCAGAAGGAGGCCGGCGTCACGCCGTTCGGTGTGGCCTCCAACCAGACGTTCGAGCTCGTGCTCGGGACGCCGAGCGGGCTGTTCAACCAGCACTCCTGGCAGAACCCGACCGAGGCGTATGTCGCGCAGTTCGCAGGCTCCGGGCTGTGGTTCGTCTTCGATGAGAAGGCGGCGGAGAACGGCACCGTGAAGCTCGTCCCGCTGTGGGAGGACGAGGGTGTGCTCGGCGCGTTCGCGAAGATCCGCCAGTACTACCAGGACGGGATCATCAACGGGGATGGCCTCAACGCCGAGAACGCGACCGTCCAGGCGCAGTTCAAGGCCGGCAAGTACGCGGGCACGTGGGCGATCACGGATGGGACGGCCAGCAACATGCTCGTCGCCCTCCGCAAAGCTGTTCCCGGAGCGGATCTGGAAGAGGTGCTTCCCTACGGGAAAGCCTTCACCTCGGTCAAGCCTCTGCAGACCTTCCAGGCGGACAACCTCGTCGTCGTCAACGCCAACGGCGGGAACGTGGAGCGGGCGCTCGCGCTGCAGGACTGGCTCTCCGTCGAGAAGAACCACGACCTGGTCGAGTACGGCATCGAGGGCAAGGACTGGGAGGCGACGTCGGACGGCGGCATCAAGCAGCTGAGCGACTACGCCTTCCCCGGTTTCGCCCTGCTGTGGCGCTCGGGTCTCGAGCGCAAGTCGTCGTTCATGACGGACTCGGAGAAGAAGGTGTTCGCCTGGGCGCAGGACTACGGCAACTTCACAAAGTCGGCGTACGCCTCCTTCATCCCGGACGTCACGCCGGTGAAGCAGGCCGCAGCTCAGATGAACAACGTCATGACTCAGTACGCCAACCCGCTCTACTACGGAGTGGTCGACGTGGCCGGCCAGCTCGACAAGCTGAAGAAGGCCGCCGACTCCGCCGGCGTGAACGCCCTTCGGGCCGAGATGGAGAAGCAGGCGAACGCGTACCTCAAGGCGCAGAAGAAGTAGTCCGCCCCTCTTTTCCTGGACAACAGGGGCCGCACCGAACGGTGCGGCCCCTGCCTGGTCTCGCCCACGCAGCAGTGCGCCCTCTACCCTGGGGGGACGCACTTCTGCGCGGAAAGGACCCGAACGTGCCCAAGCGCGCTGACACCAGACCGCCGACGCTCACCGATGTGGCACGGCTCGCCGGCGTCTCGGTGCCCACCGCATCCCGCGTCCTGAACGGCGGCGTCCGCGGGGACGCCAGCGGAACCGCCGAGCTGCGCGAGAGGGTCCGCTCGGCGGCACGAACGCTCGGCTACGCGCCGAACCCGGCGGCGCAGACCATCAAGGGAGGCCGCAGCAAGACGATCGCACTGCTCGTGGGCGATATCGAAGACCAGGGTTCTGCGACCATCATCGCCGGCGTCATGCATGCGGCCGAGCGGCGGGGGCTCTCCGTCGCTGTCCGTGCCACGGCCGACGACGCCCGCCGGGAGCGGCGCATCCTCGAGGCGCTCCGCGGAGAACGGCACAGGGGCGTCATCGTGGCGACCGGCCGGACGGTGGATGCGGCACGCGAGGCGGCCATCGGGCGGGAACTGGGAGTGCTCTCCGAGCAGGGTGCGCGGGTGGTCGTGATCGGCGACAGCACCCTCGGCTTCCCGCACGTGACGATCGACACCGCGGCGGCGGCAGCGGCGCTCGCCGGCGCCCTGGCGGACGACGGCGCGCGGAGCTTCGCCATCCTGGCCGGCCCGGAGGAGCAGATCACCTCGCGTGACCGCGTCGCCGGATTCCTCGCGGGGCTCGAGAGCCGCGGGATCCCCGCGGAAGGCGTCCGCATCGTGCATGAGGAGTTCTCGCGCAACGGTGGATACGCGGCCTTCGGTGAACTCGGAGAGGGCGCGAGCCGGTTGGATGTCGTCGCGGCGATGAGCGACGCGATGGCGGTCGGGGCGATGGTGCGCGCCAGAGAGCTGGGCATCCCGGTACCGGGGCCGCTGCAGATCACGGGCTTCGACCGCGTCCCGATGATCTCCGACCTGCTCCCGGAGTTCAGCACGGTCGAGGTGCCGCTGGAGGCGTTCGGGGAGGCGGCGGTCTCCCTGGTGCTCGACGGCACGGAGAGCAAGGTCGACGCCGTCACGTTGAAGGCGGGGCCCTTCCTGCGAGGTCGACGCATCGCTCCCTGAGCCGCGGTCTTGTCGGTCTGATTGGATAACGCTATCCTCTGATGAACCCGATCAAGGAGTCATCATCGTCATCGAACTCGCCCCGGAGCAGTCCATCGATCCCTTCCTCGCCGAGCTGACGTGGAGCGATGACTCGCCGCTGTCGGTGGCCGGCCTCGACGGCTCCGATTTCGCCGGACGTTCCTCCGTGGCGGTCGTGCAGCTGTTCACGGCGAACGAGCAGCGTGCGCGCACGAGTCAGGCGTACATCCACTCGGCCGTCGGCGACCGGCTCCGCGTGGTGGAGCACCGCGTGCACGAACGCGAGGACCACCGGGAGCTCACCGTCGTGCAGGCGGACGAGGTCACGGGACTCATCGCCACCACGACGATCCGGCGTCCCGTGGATGCGGCGGCCTACGCCTTCCAGACCACCGTCACGAACGGGTCGGATGCGCCCATCACGATCACGGCCCTCAGCTCGCTGGCCCTCGGATTCGGACACTCGGAGGACGAGCTCGACCGTGTGCTGCTGAGCAGCGCCCGCAGTGAGTGGCTCGCCGAGGACCGGTGGTCCGAACAGCCGGTGAGGACAGTGCTGCCGCGGCTGAATCTGGCCTTCCACGGCCAGGACGGACGGGGCCACCATGCTGTCAGCAGTCACGGCGCCTGGTCCACCGGCGAGCGGCTGCCGGCCGGTCTCCTCCTGCGCGAGGACGGCGCGGCGATCGCGTGGCAGGTGGAGTCGAGCGGGCCGTGGCAGTGGGAGCTGTCGCAGGCGCGTGACGGAGGGGTGCTGACGATCCTCGGGCCCACCGATCTCGAGCACCACTTCGCGGTCACCCTCCAGCCGGGAGAGAGCTTCACCGGCGTGCCGGCCGCCGTCGCCGTCAGCGCGAACGGCCGAGACGGAGCGCTCGCCGAACTGACCCGGTACCGGCGCTGGCTGCGCGTTCGCAACCAGGAACTCGATGGCCTGCCGGTGGTCTACAACGACTTCATGAACACGACGATGGGTCAACCGTCCACCGAGGTGCTGCTGCCGCTCATCCACTCGGCTGCCGATGCGGGGGCGGAGTGCTTCTGCATCGACGCCGGATGGTACGCGGATCCGGCGATGGGGGACTGGTGGCCGGCCGTGGGCGAGTGGAGGGAGTCGGCGGAGCGCTTCACCAACGGCCTCGGTGAGGTCATCCATGCCATCCACTCCCGCGGGATGCGCAGCGGAATCTGGCTGGAGCCCGAGGTGGTCGGCGTCGCCAGTCCCGTGGCGCAGCGGCTTCCCGAGGAGGCCTTCTTCCGGCGGTTCGGCGAACGCGTGGTGGAGCACGAGCGCTACCAGCTCGATCTTCGGCATCCCGCCGCCCGAGCGCACCTCGACGGTGTCGTCGACCGGCTCGTCGAGGAGTTCGGGATCAGCTACTTCAAGCTCGACTACAACATCAATCCAGGCGCCGGGACCGTGGGTGCGGGTGGGGAGGACGCGGGTGCGGGCGCCGGTGCGGGCGCCGGGCTGCTGGCGCACACCCGCGCCTTCCGCGACTGGATCGCCGGCGTGCGTGCCCGCCACCCCCAGGTCAGCATCGAGAACTGCAGCTCCGGTGGGATGCGCGCCGACTACGACCTCCTGGCCGTCACGCAGCTGCAATCCACCAGCGACCAGCAGGACTTCCGCCTGTACCCGCCGGTGGCGGCCTCGGCGCCGGCGACGATCCTGCCGGAACAGTGCGGGAACTGGGCGTACCCGGCGGCCGCGATGAGCCGGGAGGATGTCCAGTTCACCCTGGTCACGGGGCTCGCCGGCAGGCTCTACCTCTCCGGGTTCCTGAACGAGCTCGACGCCGGAGCGCGAGCGATGGTGGCGACGGCGGTGCGACTCCACAAGGCCTGGCGCCCGTGGCTGGCCCGCAGCGAACCGTTCTGGCCGCTCGGCTTCCCCGGCTGGGACGACGAGACCGTGTGCCTCGGCCTGACCGACGGTGTCGCGACGCGGGTCTTCGTCTGGGACCGGGCCGAGCGCGCTCGACGGATCACGCTTCCCGGAGCGGGCCGCGGCAGCGAGGCGTCCGTGCTGAATCTCGCTGACGGGGCCGACGCGTGGACGGCGCACCTCGACGGTCCGGATCTCGTCGTGGAGACCCCTCCTGGCCTCTCCGCTCGCGTCGTCGAGCTCCGCTAGCGAGGCTTGACCTTCCTCCGCAGGCCTGGCAAACTGCCCTTCGAGTGGATAACGCTATCCACTCCACTCGCGGCGATGAGGCCGCGCACCCCTGGAGGAGAAGCGCATGTTCGCACTGCGGAGCACTCGCGTACGCATATTCACGTCCGTCGTCGCGGCAGCCGCACTCGCGGTCGGGACCTTCGTCCCCACCGCAGGCGCCGTGGCCGAGACCGCGAGCGCCGCGAGCGCGGGAGCCGCCGCGGGCACCGTGGGCGCCGCAGACCCGGCCGTCAGCGATGCGGTCGTGATCGAGACGACCACCAGCTCCGCCGGATTCGTGCACCCTGGCATCGGCGTCGACGCAGGGAGCCTGGAGAAGACGCGAGCGCAGCTGCTCGCGGGCGCCGAGCCGTGGACGGACTACTTCCACGGAATGGTCGTCACCAAGTACGCCAGCCCCACCCTCGGCTCGGCCAACCAGGGTGCGGGCGACGGCGTTCCGGCGACCGACGCCTTCGACACCGTCGGAGTCAGCAACAAGCTGTTCGCGGACTCGAGCGGTGCGTACACGCAAGCAGTCCTGTACTACCTCACCGGAAACCCGGTCTACCGGGAGAACGCGCTGAAGATCATCCGGATCTGGAGCCACATGGATCCGGCCAAGTACAAATTCTTCACCGATGCGCAGATCAAGACGGGTCCCTTCGTCTACCGGCTGATCGCCGCCGCCGAGCTGCTGCGCTACACCTCCGCGCTGCCGGCGGCCGATGGGTACCCGACGTCGTGGACCGACCGGGACACGACGGATTTCAGCGCGAACTTCGTCGTACCCGCCGTGCAGACCTTCGACTACGGCAACGCCTGGTACATGAACCAGGGGACCCTGCCCTTGCTCGGCGCGATGGCCGGCTACATCTTCACGGACAATCGGGCCAGGTACGACCAGGGCGTGGAATGGTTCAGCGTCAACTCGACCGCGCCGAACCAGGACGTCAACGGCGCGCTCGCCTCCATGTACCGGCTGATCGAGAAGAGCGACCCGCGCAACCCGTACGGTTTCTCCTTCGTCAACCACATCGAGATGGGACGCGATCAGGCGCACGCCGCGGACGACGTGCTCACCCTCACAACGCTCGCCAGGATCGTCGCCACGCAGAAGACGCGTCTCGATCCGGTCGCTGGAACCGTCTCCACCGCCGCGAACGCGGTCGATCCGTTCGCCTTCCTCGGCGACCGGCTGCTCGCCGGCTCGAACGCATTCGTCGGCTTCATGATGGGCTACAGCGTGCCGTGGATCGACATCACGCAGCAGGGCGGTTCCCTGGCCCAGTCCTACCGGGGGCGCTGGAGCAACTCGCTCAACGAGCTCTACCGGATCTACACGTACCAGGAGCACGTCGACGTCGCGAAGGTCGCGCCGTACATCGAGCAGCAGTTCGAGCAGCGGGACGGGCCGCTGTATTACAACTTCAACGTCAACGAGGTCGGAACCGCCGTCGGCTCCGACGGCCTGCAGAGCTTCTGGGGCGGCACCCTCACCGGTGACGACTACTGGCTGTCGATCCCCGCAGCGGCGAAGGGCGAGAAGGAACCGGCACCGCAGAAGAACCTGCCGTTCGTCCAGAAGGCGTCGGTGATCTCCGGGAAGGCGACCGCCGTGACCGAAGGCGATCGCACCTTCCTGCGAACCGCCGTGCAGAAGAAGCCCGCAGTGATCGCAGTCCGCACCATGCAGTACGGAGCGCGGACCGGCTACAGTCCCGTCGCGATCGAGGTGCGCACGGACTCCGTGTCCACGCTGGAGGTGCGGCGCGTACCCGACGCCGCTCCGTACACGACGATCACCGTTCCCGACACAGGCGGACACTGGCGCACGATCACCTACGACATGAACACCGCCGTGGTCTCGCCCGCGCAGATGGGCGACAACAACATCGTCTACTACTCGTTCAGCGGTCAGAAGGGCCGGATCGATCTCGACTACGTCACCGCGAACGCGGCCGCCGACGTCACCCCGCCCGTCTTCCCCCAGGGCACCGGGACGACGCTGATCGGGGTCGAAGGGGCGCAGCTGTCCGCGGACCTCTCCGCCCAGGACTCCTCGACGACCGACACCGTCGCGTACTCGCTGTCCGTCGCCCCGAAGGGCGTGAGCCTGAACCAGTCCACCGGAGCTTTGCTCTGGACGCCCACTACGCAGCAGGTGGGCGACCACACCATCGTCGTCCAGGCCGACGACGGGACGACCGACACGGCGCTGGATGTGCGCGCGCGGATCGCGAAGGACCGCGCCGACGCGATCACCCTCGCCGAGGACGGTTTCGATCCGGCCACGGTGTACAC
Organism: Leifsonia sp. HAY1-4F; assembly: GCF_056755275.1. Lineage (NCBI taxonomy): Bacteria > Bacillati > Actinomycetota > Actinomycetes > Micrococcales > Microbacteriaceae > Leifsonia > Leifsonia sp. HAY1-4F. Next base: position 6,639 of record NZ_JBNDHX010000029.1, on the reverse strand, counting down.
GACAGTGAGCCGATCGCCGTTCGACGCGGTGGTGGCCGCTGCGACCACGCTCGCGGCATCCGGCAGCGACGCGGACTTCCTCGCCGCACTGGTGAAGGTGCAGGAAGCCGTCACGCGGCTCCAACTGCTGAACCCCAGGCTCCCGGATGGAACCCTCGACTACCACGCGATCGCGACATCCTCGCTCGGTTCCACCGTGCTCGGCTACCTGGTGGACGGAGACAACTACACGTTCTCGGGCGACCTGACCGTCCGGTCCTTCACGGTCGACTTCGGCCCGGGCTACCGGGTGAAGGCGAACGCCTTCGGAATCCAGGCACGACAGACGTTCGGGAACCGCTCGCAGGGGAGCAACGTCTACGGGTCGAACGACGACGTCACCTGGACGAAACTCACCACGGCGATGACCACGAACACGAACGCGATGGAGACTCTGCCGGTCGATCCCTCCCTCACGGACAAGACATTCCGGTTCTTCAAGGTGCAGGTCGACCAGCCGGGGGCGCCGACGGATCCGAACTTCCCCGGAATCTTCAGCGTCGCCGAGTTCCACATCCACGGCGACCGATCCGAGGCCGTGGACCGGATCGCGACGGCGACCATCTCCTCGAACGACCCCGTCCCGGGCATCGCCACCGATGGGGACACCGTCACGGTCGCCTTCACGACGACGGAGCCCGTCACGAATGTGGCCGGCACCATCGAGGGAGTGCCCGCGACGGTCACGGGTTCGGGCACGTCGTGGAAGGCTCAGGCCGTGCTGCCCGGCACCATCCCCTCGGGCCAGTACGCCGCGTTCTCGATCGGCTACACCACAGCGGACGGCAAGACGGCCGACCCGCTCGTGGTCAGCAGCGATGGGTCGAAGCTGTTCCTGTCGAACTCCTCCGGGCTGGTGGCGAACGTTCCGGCCATCACCACGCCGGTGGCGCCGGACGGGACGGTGGAGGCGTCGAAGGTCCCGTATGTGGCCAAGATGTTCGACGACAACGCCGCCACGTTCTCCGACGTGGGCCCGATCAACAGTCAGTACTACATCACCCTCGACTTCGGCGACGGCGGTTCGCTCGCGCTCGATCACGCCGAGCTGCTGGTCCGTCAGGACGGCAACGGCACCAGCCGGGCGCCGAGCCTTCACCTCGAAGGATCGAACGACCAGACGACCTGGACCGTGCTGACGAACAACGCGAAGCCGACCCTCGACTGGCAGACCTGGGGGCTGTGGCCCGGAGTGTCGCCGACGGCGTATCGCTACCTCAAGATCGCGAACAACAACTGGATCAACATCGCGGAGCTTCGCCTGTTCGGAACGCGGGTCGCACCGTTGCCGAGTTCCGTCGCCGCGGCGCACATCGCATCCACAGGGGCAGTCGGCAGCCGCGCGGTGAAAGGCGACACCGTCAACGTGGACTTCGCCACCTCGGAAGCGATCACGGGTGTCTCGGCCACGATCGACGGCAACCCCGCGACGGTCACCGGCTCGGGGACGACGTGGCGGGCGTCGCTCGCCCTGACTTACGACGCACAGCCGGGGCGGAAACTGCCGTTCCGGGTGCAGTACTCCGGGCCGGCCGGAGAGACGCGGCAGGCGCTGGTCCGCTCGACGGATGGCTCGACCGTGTTCCTTTCGTCGGACCAGAACGTGATCCAGAACGTACCGTCGCTCGCGGCGGTCGTCTCGCCGACCGGGCAGCCCGAGACCGCCAAGCAGGTGTACGTCGACAGGATGTTCGACTCGAACCCGGCCACGTTCTCCGACATCGGGCCGGTCAACGGCCAGTACTACGCCATCCTCGATTTCGGCGCCGGCCACACTGTTGCGCTCGATCACGCGGAGCTGCTCGTCCGGCAGGACAGCAACGGAACCGGCCGAGCGGGGAACCTGCACTTGGAAGGCTCCAACGACTTGACCACCTGGACGACGGTGACGAACAACGCCGTCGGGACGCTCTCGTGGCAGACCCTTGCCGCCCCGGCGGCACAGCCCGCCACGGGATACCGGTACCTCAAGATCGCCAACACGGACTGGATCAACATCGCCGAGCTTCGGCTGTTCGGCGCCTACGGCGACTGATCCGCGTCTGCGCCCACCGCATCCCTCCCGCCGAGGTGCTCGTTGTTGCACGCCCGCACGGCGTGTCGGCTGCAACAACGAGCACCTCGGCGGGAGTGGATGCGGGCGCGTGCGGGAGGTCGAGCCGATTCAGAGGGTGGAGAGGTGAATCCGAGAAATGGCACCTGTTGGATTCCTGAATGGGGGAGCGCCTAGCATCGCAGAGACGACCTCGTTCAGTGGTGAAGGGAAACGACTGTGCAGTTCAGGTACCTGGGCAACTCCGGCTTCAAGATCTCCGAGATCACCTACGGCAATTGGCTCACTCATGGCTCCCAGGTCGAGAACGACACGGCCGCCGCGTGCGTCCGGGCCGCTCTGGATGCGGGCATCACGACGTTCGACACGGCGGACGTGTACGCAAACACGGCAGCGGAGACCGTCCTCGGCGAGGCGCTGAAGGGCGAGCGCAGGCAGTCGATCGAGATCTTCACGAAGGTGTTCGGGCCGACCGGGCCGAAGGGCCACAACGACGTCGGGCTGTCGCGCAAGCACATCCTCGAGTCGATCGACGGGTCGCTCTCGCGGCTGCAGACGGACTACGTCGACCTGTATCAGGCGCACCGGTACGACTACTTCACTCCGCTCGAGGAGACGATGCAGGCGTTCGCCGACGTCGTGCGGCAGGGCAAGGCGCTCTACATCGGCGTGAGCGAGTGGACGGCCGAGCAGCTGCGTGCCGGCGCCGCGCTCGCGAAGGAGCTCGACATCCAGCTGATCTCGAACCAGCCGGAGTACTCGGCGCTGTGGCGGGTGATCGAGGCGGAGGTCGTCCCGACCTCCAAGGAACTCGGCATCTCGCAGATCGTCTGGTCCCCGGTGGCGCAGGGCGTGCTGAGCGGCAAGTACCGCCCGGGCGCTCCGTTGCCGGAAGGCAGCCGGGCGACCGACGAGAAGGGCGGTGCGGGCGCCGTCAAGCGGTGGCTCACGGATGACGTGCTCACCCGCGTTCAGGAGCTGACGCCGATCGCCCAGGAACTCGGCTTGACCCCGGCGCAGCTCGCCGTCGCCTGGGTGCTGCAGAACGACAACATCGCCACGGCGATCATCGGCGCCTCCCGGCCCGAGCAGGTCCTGGAGAACGTCAAGGCCTCGGGCGTCACGATTCCCGCCGAACTGCTCGCTCGGATCGACGACGTGCTCGGCGATGTCATCGAGCGCGACCCGTCGCACACCCAGGAGCGTTCCCCGAAGACCCGCGAGGCCTGACCGACCCGGGCTCCTCCTCCCCCTTCCTGTGACGGGGGAGGAGGAGCGCTGGACGACACGCCGGCGTCATAATGAGTGGATGGCGGACGCCCTGAGCGAGGCCCGTACGGCTTTCGCGAGCCGGCGCTGGGAGGACGCGTACGCCCTCTTCGCGCAGGCCGACGCGGACGCCGATGCGGCCGCTGCCGCAAACGCCTCGGACGCCGACGCAGACGCGGCGTCCGCACCCCTCGGGCTGGACGACCTGACCCGGTACGCGCGCTCCGCCTCGCTGACCGCCCGCGACCCGCAAGCCTTCGCGCTCCTCGAACGCGGCTACGGGCTTTCGTTGGCGGCCGGCGACGAGCTCATCGCGGCGGAGTGCGCGTTCTGGCTGGGCTTCCGGCTGTTCTCGCTCGGTGAGGCCGGCCGCGCCCAGGCCTGGCTCGAACGGGCGCGGGAGCTCGCCGACCGCCACGGCGACTGCGTGCAGCAGGGATACCTGCTCGTGCCGCGCATCCACAGGGAGCTCCGGGCGCACCGCAACCGGGAGGCGCTGGCGCTCGCCCGGGAAGGGGTCGCCTGCGCTGAACGGCACGGTGAGCCCGACCTTGCGGCTCTGGCCCTCCAGCTCGGCGGGCGGGCGCTGATCGAGGACGGCGATGTCGAGGCGGGCATCCGGATGCTCGACGAGGCGATGCTCACCGCCACGTCGGCCGTCACCGGCGAGCTGACCCGTGGCCTCGTCTACTGCGCGGTACTGGGATGCTGCGACCGCGTCTTCGCCGTGGACCGGGCGCGGGAGTGGTCGGCGGTCCTGGGCGAGTGGTGCGATTCGCAGGCGCAGCTCGCAACGTTCAACGGCACCTGTCGTGTGCACCGGGCCGGGTTGTTCCTGTTCGCGGGGGAGTGGGATGCCGCGCTGAAGGAGGCGGACCGGGTCGCGACGGCTCCAGCCGCGGACCGGCGCGAGCGCGCCGGCGCCGCCTACGAGACCGCCGAGGTGCTCCGACTGCGCGGTGAGTACCCGGACGCGGAAGCGCACTACGCCGCCGCAGCTGCCGGGGGCGTCGATCCGCAGCCCGGACTGGCCCTCCTCCGGCTCGTCCAGGGAGACGTCGCGACGGCGGCCGCCGGGATCGGGCGGGCTCTCGGCACAACGTCCAGCCCGCTGGGACGGGCGCGGCTCCTGCCTGCTGCGGTCGAGATCCTCCTGGCTGACGGCCGCAACGACGAGGCGGCCGCTGCCGCACGAGAACTGGCGTCCATCTCCGAGCGCTTCGCGACTCCCGTCCTCCGGGCCGAGGCGGTGCACGCGGCAGGCCGCATCCTGCTGGCCGGTGGAGACTCCGCGGCGGCCGTCGATCCGCTCACGCAGGCGCTCGCCGGGTGGCAGGAGCTCGGTGCCCTCTACGACGAAGCGCGCGCACGCCTGCTGCTGGCCGACGCGTTCGACGCGCTCGGCGACGCGGAGGGCGCGCGGATGCAGCGAGAGACGGCCCGCTCCGCGCTCGAGGCGCTCGGCGCGGCGGGTGCCCCCGGGGTGCTCGACGCATTCGGTGACCCCGGTGCATCCAACGCCCTCGGCGCTCGTGACGGGAGCGGACCCGCTGGGCCCAGCATCCTGAGCCCGCGGGAGGCCGAGGTGCTCCGGCTCGCGGCGACCGGGATCACGAACAAGGAGATCGCCCAACGACTCGCGCTCAGCGCGCGGACCGTGGATCGCCACGTGAGCAACATCCTCGCGAAGCTGGGCGTCCCTTCTCGCGCGGCGGCAACGGCGTACGCCTACGAGCACGATCTGCTCCACGTCTGAGCCGTCCTCGCTGGGTGGAAATACCCATTCCCGGCGCGGCGTCCGGCTCGATACGCCGATGCGCGCGCACGCCCGCGAAACCTACCGTGAGCGCATGGACACCACGACAGACACGCTCGTCATCGGCGGGGGTCAGGCCGGACTCTCCGTCTCGTATCACCTCCGCCGGCTGGGCGTCGAGCATCTCGTGCTCGACGGCCGGGACCGCATCGGCGACGCCTGGAGGACCAGGTGGGACAGCCTCGAGCTGTTCACCCCGCGCCGCTACGACGGCCTCGACGGGATGCGGATGCCCGGCGATCCTGCCGGAAGCCCGTCGAAGGATGAGATGGCAGGCTACCTCGAGTCCTACGCCGCCCGGTTCGAGCTGCCGGTCCTGACCGGCCGGCGGGTGACCGCGTTGAGCCGCGACGGCGACGTCTTCACCGTCGAGACCGCGTCCGGCACGTTCCGGTCGGCCCACGTGATCGTCGCGATGTCGAACTATCAGCGACCGCGCATCCCGGCCTTCGCCTCCGAGCTGGATGCGGGGATCCGGCAGCTGCACGCCGTCGCCTACACGAGTCCCGCACAGCTTCTGCCCGGCAGAGTGCTCCTGGTCGGCGCCGGCAACTCCGGGGCGGAGATCGCCAAAGACATCCGCGCCGGCCACGAGGTGGTCCTCGCCGGCCCGAGCACGGGTGAAGTGCCCGGCTCGTACACCGGGTTCCTGAACCGGCACATCCTCGTGCATGCGCTCAACGGCGTGGTGTTCCCGCATCTCATGTCCGTGAACACGCCCGTCGGACGCCGTGCCCGGCCGAAGGTCATGACGCGCGGTGTCCCGCTCATCCGCGTGAAGTCGCGCGACCTGGACCGTCTCGGGGTCGTCCGTGCCGCGCGGGTGACGGGTGCGCACGACGGGCTACCGGTCGTGGATGGCGCACCTCTGGAGGTGACGAACGTCGTCTGGTGCAGCGGCTACGATCCGGGATTCGACTGGATCCGGCTTCCCATCCTCGATGACCGCGGTGAGCCGCGACACGATCGCGGGGTGGTCGCCGAGGCGCCGGGGCTGTACTTCGTCGGCCTGCACTTCCTGACCTCGATGGCGTCGGCCATGGTGCACGGCGTCGGGAGGGACGCTGCCCGGATCGCTGCGCTCGCAGCGACGCCGTCCCTTCAGCCGGCGGCCGCTTGAGGTCCACCGCGCGCGGGGTACTGTGAACGGCAGCTTCCAAGACCCCGTAGCTACGGGTATGGGGAAATAAAACCCAGGGCCCGGCCCTCGTGCCGGGTCCTGGCTTCCGGTTTAAGGGGTCGCCTCGCGGAAGCACCGGGCGAGCGCTGGATCGATGAGCACGGTCGTTTCCCCTGAACGGCATTCGTGACGAATGTGCCCCGACGAGCCGTCTGAACCCACATTCGTGACGAACGTCGCATCCCGCGGAGAGGCCCAATCGCACGGTGTCGGAGACCCCGGACGCTCTGCTTGACATGCCCTGACAGCGTTGTAGATTGGCGCTGAAGGTTGCAGCCCCAG
>NZ_JBNDHX010000028.1:0-35801 GCF_056755275.1 Leifsonia sp. HAY1-4F | reverse complement strand
GCTCTTCACCCAGTCCGGCAGCCTCACCCTGGTCCAGGCGCTGCTGATCGCCTACGCCGTCCTCTGGGTGCTGCTCACCCTCGACACGCTCCGGCTGGTCCGGCTCGTCCGCACGGCGCCGAACTCGCGCGGCTGGATCGCCGCCTTCTCGGTGCTCGTCCTGGTCGGCATCACCGGAACGGCCGGGTACGCGTCCGTCGTCGCCGGATCCGCCCGCGGCGCCCTGGGCGACATCTTCTCCGCGGCCGCGTCCCAGCCTCCCGTCGACGGCCGCTACAACATCATGCTGCTCGGCGGCGACGCCGGCCCCGACCGGCAGGGGCTCCGGCCGGACAGCATGTCCATCGTCAGCATCGACGCGGACACCGGCCAGGCGGTCACGATCGGTCTGCCGCGCGACCTCGACCCCGTGCCGTTCCCGAAGACCTCGCCCCTCTACAAGGAGTACCCGGACGGCTACGGCTACCACGACCGCTGCGACGTCGATGTCTGCCAGCTGAACTCCATCTACACCGAGGTGGAGTCGTACAAGGCCGGGCTGTACCCCGACGCGAAGAAGAACAACAGCGAGCCCGGAATCGAGGCGATGCGGGACGCACTCGAAGGCGCCACGGGGCTGACCATCCAGTACTACGTCCTCATCGACATGCAGGGCTTCGCAGACCTCGTGGATGCGCTCGGCGGCGTCGACATCACTGTGAAGGAGCGCATCCCGATCGGCGGCGACGAGAACCTCAACGGCGTGGTGGAGTGGATCGAGCCGGGTGCCCGCCATCTCGACGGCTACCACGCCCAGTGGTACGCGCGAGCGCGCCACGGCACCAGCGACTACGACCGCATGGCGCGCCAGCGGGAACTGCAGGACGCCATCCTCAAGCAGGTGAACCCCGTCAACGTGGTGACCAAGTTCCAGGACATCGCGAAGGCCGGCACGCAGGTCATGAAGACCGACATCCCGCAGTCGATGCTGGGTTACTTCGTCGACCTGGGGATGAAGACGCGCCGGCTCCCGGTGCAGCAGCTGGAGCTGGTCCCTCCCACGATCGATCCCACCCAGCCCGACTACACGCAGATCCGGACGCTGGTGCGCCAGGCCCTGCATCCCGCCTCGGCGAAGCCCGCGGGTTCCTGACTTGCCTGGGTATCGAAGGAGATCGGGTGCCGAATCTCCTTCAGTTGGCAGTAGTGAAGGAGGTTCGAACAGCTTGCGTTCGAACCTCCTTCGCTAACGGGCGCTCGCTGGGTGCCGGATCGTCAGCCCTCGAAGAACGCGGCGGCCGCACGTGCACGGCCGAGGACGTCGTCGAGGTCCTCGCCGCCGACGACGGTGACGTGACCGACCTTGCGGCCCGGCCGGGGGTCCTTGCCGTAGCCGTGGAACTTGGCCTCGGGATGCGCGGCGAGCGCCGCCGGGTACCGGTCGGCCAGAGTGCCTTCGGCCGGGCCGCCCAGGATGTTGACCATCACGGACCAGTCCGCCCGCGGCTCCGTGGAGCCGAGCGGGAGGTCGAGCACCGCCCGCAGGTGCTGCTCGAACTGGCTGGTGACGGCCCCCTCGATCGACCAGTGACCGCTGTTGTGCGGCCGCATGGCCAGCTCGTTCACCAGGAGCCGGCCGTCGGTCGTCTCGAACAGCTCGACGGCGAGCACGCCGGTGACCCCCAGCCCGTCCGCGATCCGCCGTGCAATGTCTGCGGCGGTCTCCGCTTCCCGGCCCGTCGTCCCGGCGGCGGGGGCGATGACCTCCGCGCAGACGCCGTCTCGCTGCACGGTCTCCACCACCGGCCAGGCGGCCACCTCACCCGAGGGCCTGCGGGCCACCAACTGCGCGAGCTCGCGACGGAAGGGCACCAGCTCCTCCACCAGGAGCGCTCCCCCGCGGCCGTCCTCGGCGAGCGCCATGAACCAGTCGTCGGCGCCGTCGGGATCGGACACGACGCGCACGCCCTTGCCGTCGTAGCCTCCCCGCGCCGTCTTCACGACCGCGCGGCCGCCGTGCCCGGCGAGGAACGCTCCCAGCTCGTCGGCCGACTCCACGGCCGCCCACTCCGGGACCGGGAGTCCGAGCTCGCTGAGCTTCGCCCGCATCTGCAGCTTGTCCTGCGCGTACAGCAGCGCGTCCGGTCCGGGATGCACCGGGATGCCACGCGAGACCAGCTCCCGGAGGATCGCCGGAGGCACGTGCTCGTGGTCGAACGTGATGACATCCACCGTCTCGGCGAAGGCCAGCACGGTGTCCAGGTCGCGGTAGTCGCCCACGCCGGTCGCGGCAAGATCCGCGCTCATTCCTTCCGCTTCCTCCAGCACGCGGAGCTCCAGGCCCAGCTCGATCGCCGGAGGGATCATCATCCGGGCCAGCTGGCCGCCGCCGATCACTCCGATGATCTGACTAGTCATGGACCGTCCACTCCTCTGATACTTTTCATGCTGGTAGGGCGAAATTCACAGGAACGGGAAACGTGATCCGCGTACTGTGACACGCATTGACCATCTTCGCGCATCTTCAGGTAGGGGCATGACGATCGAGACGAGCACGTCGGCGCATCACGCGCGACTCCTTCCGCAGCTGATCAAATTCGGCGCGGTCGGGGGCGTGGGGTTCGTGGTGAACCTCGTCGTCTTCAACGGGCTGATGATCTTCGTGCTGCAGGCCGTACCGCACAAGACCCTGTACGCGACCGCGATCGCGACGCTCGTCGCCATCGGCACCAACTGGCTGGGCAATCGCTACTGGGCCTTCTCCGGCACGCGCAACGAGAACGCCACGCGCGAGGGCGTCGAGTTCTTCATCGTGAGCCTGGCCGGGATGGCGATCCCGCTGGCGTGCGTGTGGGTCTCGCACTACCTCCTCGGCCACCACAGCCTCCTCGCCGACAACATCTCGAACAACGTCATCGGGCTGGCGCTCGGCACGGTCTTCCGCTTCGCGTTCTACCGGTGGTGGGTCTTCTCGCCGCGTCGCTCGACCGCCCGCGCCGGGCGCGCCGGCAGCAGCGAGCGCCTGACCGGGATCTCCGCGGGCCCGCACGTCCCCGCCCGCGTGATCCGCGAGAAGGCGCCGATGACCGGCTCGACGCTAGCGACTACCCCAGACCGTGGTCTCGTCGGTGACTGACTCCGACTGCTGACGCCGGACCGCCACGACCGTCTGGGAGTGGTCCATCAGCTCGGACAGCGCACGCTGCACCTGGTCCGCCTTCGGCACGTCCTTCAGCACGACCGGATGATCGAGGCCCGAGTTGATGAGCACATCCCCGGAGCGGAATACGCTCTGCAGCCACGTCCGCCGCACGCTCACGTCGTAACCGCGGCTGTGCAGCAGCTCCTGCCGGACCCGGACGAAGAAGCCGTGCCGGATGATCAGCCGGCGGGTCGTGATCGTGTACCGGCGGCTCAGCCATGCGGCCAGCGGCAGCAGGAAGAGCAGGAGCACCACCGCCGCAACGGACGACCAGAGGAGCACCACCTCCCAGACCTCGCCGACCCGGCCGGCCAGGAAGCCGAGGGCGCCGGCGGTGAGGATGAGCACGAGGCTCGGCCAGAACAGCCTCCGGGCGTTCGGCCGCAGCCGGGCCACCACGCGCTCGGGTGGCTGGGCGGGCTGCGCTGGGGTCCCGTCCGGGCTGCTGGTCATGGTCAATTAATACCTCAGGTGGGTCACGTCGCCGGCCGCGACCGCGGTGCGGCCCGTATCCGACTCGACGATCAGCCGGCCGTGCTCGTCGATGCCGACCGCTGTGCCGAGCAGGTCGTCGCCGGAGGGCAGGTGCACGCGCACTGCGCGGCCGATCGTGTGGCAGGCCTCCGCCACTTCGTCCCGCAGAGCGCTGCGAAGGGGATCACCCTCCGCGGAGAGGAACTCCCTGTACAGCGTGGTGAGCTGGATCAGGTACGCCGAGAGGACGCGGTCGGCGTCGATCCCCTGCGCGCCGGCAAGGGCGAGAGACGTGGACGTCTCGGTGGGCAGCTGGTCGCGGGTCTGGGAGAGGTTGACGCCGGCTCCGAGGACCAGGCCCGACATCCCGGGCAGGAGCTCGGCAAGGATCCCGCAGACCTTGTCCCCCTCGATGAGGACATCATTGGGCCACTTGACCTGCACCCCGCCGGGGACCAGCGGGTCGAGTGCGCGGCTCATGGCGAGGCCGCCGAGCAGCGGGAACCAGCCGAACGATGCGGGAGGGAGTCCGACGGGCTTGAGCAGCACCGAGATGGCGAGCGCCGTGCCGGGCGGCGTCACCCAGGTGCGCCCGAGCCGTCCGCGGCCGCCCGTCTGGTTCTCGGTCACCAGTACCGCGAGGTCCGGGAGATCGCCGGCGCGGGAGCTCAGGACGTCGTTGGTCGAGCCCGCCTCGGGCAGCACTTCGAGCACGGGGACGAGGGAACGGCTGCGTTGGAAGTCCACGGTCCCAGTCTCTCGCACTGGGCCGGTCCGCCAGGGCTGGGCGGCGGATTTGTAGGGTTTCGTCAACGGCGCGGCCATTCGGCTGGCCGGTAGAGTGAACGGCGTGACCGACACCGAACCCCGTCAGGCCGATCAACTGCCCGACGTGACCACCACCGCCGGAAAACTCGCCGACCTGAAGGCGCGGTTCCACGAGGCCGTGACTGCGAGCGGCGAGGCCGCGATCGAGAAGCAGCACGCGAAGGGCAAGCTGACCGCCCGGGAGCGGATCGAGCTCCTCCTCGACCACGGATCCTTCGTCGAGTTCGACGAGTTCGTGCGCCACCGCACGCACGCCTTCGGGATGGAGGCCAAGCGCCCCTACGGCGACGCCGTCGTCACCGGCGTCGGCACCATCCACGGCCGCAACGTCGCCGTCTTCAGCCAGGACTTCACGATCTTCGGAGGCTCGCTCGGCGAGGTCGCCGGCGAGAAGATCATCAAGGTGATGGACCACGCCCTCAAGACCGGCGTGCCCATGATCGGCATCCTCGACTCCGGCGGCGCCCGCATCCAGGAGGGTGTCGTCGCCCTCGGCAAGTACGGCGAGATCTTCCGCCGCAACACGGCCGCCTCCGGTGTCATCCCGCAGATCTCGATCGTGATGGGCCCGGCCGCCGGCGGTGCGGTGTACTCCCCCGCCCTCACCGACTTCGTCATCATGGTCGACAAGTCCAGCCACATGTTCGTCACCGGTCCCGACGTCATCAAGACGGTCACGGGCGAGGACGTCGGCTTCGAAGAGCTCGGCGGCGCCCTCACCCACAACAAGATCTCGGGCGTCTCGCACTATCTGGCGAGCGACGAGGAGGATGCGCTGGACTATGCGCGCACCCTGATCGGCTATCTCCCGCAGAACAACCTGGCCGAGCTCCCCACCTTCCAGGCGGAGCCGGAGCTCGAGATCACGGACGCGGACCGCCGGCTCAACACCGTCATCCCGGACTCCCCGAACCAGCCGTACGACGTCAAGACGATCATCGAAGGGATCGTCGACGACGGCGAGTTCCTCGAGATCCAGCCGCTCTTCGCACCGAACATCGTCATCGGCTTCGCTCGGGTCGAGGGCCGCTCCGTCGGGATCGTCGCCAACCAGCCGAGTGCCATGGCCGGGACGCTCAACATCGACGCCGGCGAGAAGGCGTCGCGGTTCGTGCGATTCTGCGACGCGTTCAGCATCCCGATCCTGACCCTGGTGGATGTGCCCGGCTACCTTCCGGGAACGGACCAGGAGTGGACCGGCGTCATCCGCCGCGGCGCCAAACTGCTGTACGCGTATGCCGAGGCGACGGTGCCGCTCGTCACGATCATCACGCGCAAGGCCTACGGCGGCGCCTACATCGTCATGGGCTCCAAGCAGCTGGGCGCGGACATCAACCTGGCCTGGCCGACGGCCGAGATCGCCGTCATGGGCGGACAGGGCGCGGTCAACATCCTGTACCGCGGCGAGATCAAGCGCGCCGAGGAGGCCGGTGAGGATGTCGCGGCCGTGCGGACGAAACTCGCCAACGAGTACACGTACAACGTGGCGAGCCCCTTCCTCGCGGCAGAGCGCGGCGAGCTCGACGGCGTGATCGAGCCGGCGGCAACGCGGGTGTCGGTCATCAAGGCGCTGCGGGCGCTGCGTACCAAGCGGGCGACGCTGCCGCCCAAGAAGCACGGGAACATCCCGCTGTGAGCGGCGCCCACGTCCGGTCCGACTCGCCGCTCGATCCTTCGCAGCTGCGGTTCCTCACACGCGGGGTGACGTCGGAGGAGGTCGCGGCGGTGACCGCTGTGCTCACCGCTGCCGCCGCCGCGCAGGCGGCCGCGGCGAAGGAGGCGCGGGCCGAGTCCGGCCCGGATGCCTGGTCGCGTTCGCAGCGCGCCCTGCGCGCGGAGCTGCGCCCGGGTCCCGGCGCCTGGCGCTCGTTCTCGGGCTGAATCGCTCGTTGTACCCCGGTCGCGGCGTCCCCCGAGTGCGGGGCACCCGGATTTTCGCGGTGCGCCTCGAACGGGGGCCGCTCCGTGTCCCCCAGTGTCCTCCAAAATGACGACTATGTATTTGCTGGGAGGGGCGACAATATGGTTATTGCTAGGTGTCTCTCCTCGTGAGTACACCGCCAAACACTCGCCGACTAGGGTAAGCGGGCGAGTGCTTTGGGGGCGAGTCAGGGCGATATTCGGGTTATCGCCCTGACTCGGGGTTTGAAAGGGGCCGACAATTCGGGTGTCGGCCCCTTTCCCCATCTCGGGGCCTATGGCCGTCAGCGATTCGTCACGAATGTGCTCTCCCAGCGCCGCAGAGCGACCATTCGTCACGAATGTGCTCTCCCAGCGCCGCAGAGCGACCATTCGTCACGAATGTGCCGGGGTCAACCGCGTCAGGCGACGGGACGCGGGATCTCCAGCCACAGGTCGACCTCGTCGTCGTCCGACTCGGCGCCCAGCGCGTTCGCCGCACCGTCGTCCGACATGCGCAGCCCCACGACCGTGACCGCGGTCTCCGAGGAGCGCGGCACGGTCCGGATGATCAGCTTGTCCGTCGTGGTCCCCCGGATCGCCTCGGCCAGCCGGTGCAGCACCGACTCCAGACCGCGAGGGTCGAGGTCATCGATGCCCCCCTCGTCCAGCAGGCTGACGACCACGCCGCGGCGGCGCGCATCCATCACCTCACGGCGGACATCGTCGTTGAGGAGGCGCCTGCCGCGGATCTCGTCGCGGATCGCGCCCTCCAGGTAACGGCACTCGCGCCGCTCGGCCTCGGTCAGGTCGCCTCCGCGGCGGACGATCTCGGCGAGCATGGGAGCGGCCACACGGTACGTCTGACGCAGGCGCAGCTGACGCTCCATCACGTGCGCCTCCTGGGCGGCCTGCCACTCGGTCGCCTCCCGCTCGGCGCGGGCGAACTGGAGGGCGTCCCGTCCGGCCTTCGCGAGCGATCCGGAGATCACCACCGCGACGCCGACCCACACCACGGACCCGACGACGCCGAGACCCGCCAGAGCCCCCGGGCCCGCCCAGACCACGGTCTGAACAGCGAGGAAGCCGACGCCCACCCAGGCGACGACCTGACGTCGGCGCACGGCGCAGATGGTCATCAACGTGCCGACCGCTGCCACGTACCAGGTGGCGTAGCCGTTGTCCTTCGACGCGTCCAACTGGCTGGTCACCAGGATCGGGATGACGACGCAGACGGCGAGGTCGAAGGCGGCGAGCCAGAGCGGCATCTTCGTGGGACTGGTCGGCCACAGAGTGACCACCGTCGCGACCGCGTAGAGCACCATCGCCACGATGGCCGGCCCCGCCATGCGCGGCGTGGACAGCGACGAGAGCGCGAGGAAGAGGTGATAGGCCGAGAAGAGCGCTCCAAGGCTGAGGAAGAGGACACGGTTGAGGGCGATCATGCGTCCACCTCGGGCCCGGGACCCGCCACAGCCTCGCGCACCGCCGCCTGCCCGGCGGAGACGCCCAACGGCTGCTCATCGGAGGCGGGCCACAGGATCGTCACCGTCGTGCCCTCGCCGGGCTCCGACTCGATGCGCGCACGGCCGCCGACCTTCGCGATCCGGTCGCGGATGCTGATCCGGAGCCCCAGCCGCTCGGCCGGAACCTCCGACTCGGTGAAGCCGCGCCCGTCGTCCCGCACGACGACCTCGACGCTCGACGACGGCCCGCCGCCTCGGAGGGAGACACTCCGCTTCACGCCGCTCGCACCGGCGTGCTGCATGCTGTTCACCATCGCCTGCACGGTCGCCGAGTAGACGGCCTCCGCGACATTGGCCGGAAGATCGTGGTCCTCGACGTCGTGGACTTCCACCACGAACGGCGACGAGAACGCGTTCGCCGCCGTCACCAGCCGGTCGGCCAGCCGGTCCAGGCTGTCGACGGACTGGTCCTCGGGGGTCGCCGCCTCGGCGGCATGGAGGTGCCCGATGGCGTCGGCGGCCATGGCCGCGGCGAGCTCCTTCTGCTCCGGGCTCCGGGCGGACGCCGCCGAGAGCAGTGTGGTCAGGACGCTGTCGTGCACGATCGCATCCACCTGGACCCGCTCCACCTCGGTCGCGTGCTGGCGCACAGCGGTGGCGTAGCGGGCGAGAGCCTGGCTCTGGGCAGCATCCACCGCACTCGATGCCTGACGCATCATGGTGATGATGGCGAGGATGACGCCGCCGAGGATGACAGCGTAGATGGTGTCGAGGGCGGCCAGTTCGAATCCGGCTCCGCCGCCCTCCGGAAGCGCCCGCACGACGCCGTAGGCGATCGGCGCGACGAACGTGTAGACGACCGCGAGCCACAGCGGGTAGGCGACGGCGGCGAACGCCGTGAACACGGAGCAGAGGAACCAGACCCACGGCTTGTCGTTGGCGAAGGCGCTCGGATGCTCGGCCAGCAGCGGCCAGGTGACGATCGCCGCGAGATACACCACGGACAGCACGCCCATCGTGATCTTCACGCCGCGCTGCACGATCGCGAGGACCACGGTGAGGGCCAGTCCGCCGAAGATGGCGACCATCGCCACGATGCCCCAGGGCTCGCGCAGATCGCGGAGCTGCCCCAGCGCGCTCGGGAGCGTCTGCAGCCCGAAGACGAGACCGAAAGCGGAGACGGTCCGGTCGGAGATGCGCTCGATCCGCGCCCGGCTCAGAGGGTTGCGGGGTTTCGCCTGCTCCAGCGGAAGCCCCGGCCGGACCCCGCTAGGAGCGCTCATTGCCCGTCTCGGGATCGAGCCCGGGAAGGATGCCGTCCTCCACCGCCCGGCGGAGCAGGTCCACCTTCGTGGGAGCGGGACGACCCACCTCGACGTACTTGACGCGGATGCGATCCAGGTACTCGCGTGCGGTGGAGTTCGCGATGCCCAGCTGCATGGCCACGGCCTTCAAAGGCAGGCCGGAGGCGTAGAGGTGCAGCACATCCCGCTCACGGCGGCCCAGCTGCGCCTTCGCGAAGTCGCTGTCGGCGTCGATGGCGGTGGCCCACTCCAGGTTGTTGAGGACGTCGCCACGCGCGACGGTGGCGATCGCGCTGATCACCGTCGTCGTCGGCGAGGACTTCGGGATGACCCCGGCGGCACCGGCGGCGAGCGCCTCGCGGACGCTGGCCACGCGGTCGGCGATGCTGTGGACGAGGACGGCCGCCCCGGTCGCCTGCGAGCGCTTCACATTGTCCGTGACCTTCGAGCCGTCGCCGAGCGACAGGTCGAGGACCACGACGTCGCACTCCTGGGAGCCGAGCTGGGACACGAAGTCGTCCACCGTGGGCGCGGTGACGAGCACGTCGTACCCCGCGTCCTGACAGGCTGCCTTCAGCCCAAGACGCACGGACTCGTGATCGTCGACGATTGCCACCCGCACCATGTTGACCATCGTAGGGGGTGAAGGCATTTTCGTCGGCGAGCATGCATTCAGCGCGTCAGCGTGGCGACCGCCTCCAGATGGTGCGTGTTCGGGAAGAGGTCGAACGCGCGCATCCCGCGGAGGCTGTAGCCGTGACCGGAGAAGAACGCCAGGTCGCGCGCCAGGGCGACCGGGTCGCAGGCGACGTAGACGACCTGCGCGGGGGCGAGAGCGGCGATCGCGTCCACCACTTCGCGGCCGGCGCCGGAGCGCGGAGGATCGAGCACGACCGTCGCCGCATGCAGCCGGGCACGCTCGGCGGCGGAAGCGTCGGCGGCGAGCCGGGAGACGTAGCGCTCGACGCGGTCGGTGACGGCGGAAGCCCCCACCCACTCGGCGAGGTTCTCGGCGGCGTCGTCGGTGGCGGTCTCACTGCTCTCGACGGAGGTGATGCGGAGGGTCTGGCCGAAGCGGTCGCCCAGTGCGGCGGCCAGCAGCCCGACCCCGCCGTACAGGTCGAGGTTGGCTGCGCGCGGGTCGAACAGCGCCTCGTCGACGGCGGTCTGCACGGCCCGCGTGAGGGTCTGCGCCGCGCCACGGTGGACCTGCCAGAACCCGCGGGCGTCCAGCCGGAACTCGCGGTCGCCGACCCGCTCGCGGATGGGAACGGGCCGACGGCGGGGACGGACGGTGCGCCGGCCCGACCGCACGGGAGCGTCATTGACCAGGACGTGCGAGGTCCCGAGACCGGTGGCGACCACATCCACCGATTCGGCGCCCGCGAACGACTGGCCGAACGGCGTCGACTCCTGGACGAGGCCGGTCGCGAGGGGCAGGTCGGAGACCGGGATGACGCTGTGCGAGCGGGCGGCGTAGGGGCCGATGCGACCGTCGGCGTCGACCTGCAGGCGGACGCGCGTGCGCCATCCCGTGCCGTCGGCGGTCTCGCCGTCGACCGGTTCCACCTGGAGCGGGCCGCCGTCGGGCCCGAGCGTCGCGATGGTGTCCGGGGAGAGGCGGCCGGTGCGCTGCAGCGCATCCTCGATCACCCGGCGCTTGAGCTCGCGCTGATGCTCGAGGCGGATGTGCCCGAACTCGGCGCCGCCGGCGCGCTCTGCGGGCGGACGCTCGAGCGAGGCGGCGCTCCACACGTGGGGCTGCCGCTCGGGCGACGGCTGGACCACCCTGACGACCTCCCCGCGCCAGAACCGCTCGTGGCTGGTGTCCGCGATGCGGGCGCGGACGCGCTCCCCCGGCATCGTGTCGGGCACGAAGACGACGCGCCCCTCGTGGCGGGCGACGAACACGCCGCCGTGGGCGACGTTGGTAATGTCGAGTTCGACCTCGTCCTTCGGGAGGTCTCCCTCATCCTTCTGGGGCATCCTTCGAGCATCCCACAGGTGACCATGCGTCTGTACCTCGCCTCCACTTCGCCCGCGCGGCTGGCTCTGCTGCGCGCCGCGGGCATCGAGCCGGTGATCGTTCCCTCCCACGTCGACGAGCCTGCGGCGGTCGCCGCCGCCGAGGCGGAGCACGGGCCGCTGGACGCTCCCACCATGGTGCAGCTGCTCGCCCGCCTGAAGGCGGAAGCCGTTCGCGGAAGCCTCGACGGCGAGCCGATCGACGGCCTCATCCTCGGCGGGGATTCGGCTTTCGCGATCGGCGGCGCCATCCACGGCAAGCCGCACCTTCCCGAGGTCGCCCGGGAACGGTGGCAGCAGCAACGCGGGCGCACCGGGATGCTGTATTCCGGCCACTGGCTCATCGATCACCGGGACGGCCGCGAGAACGCCGCAGCCGGGTCGGCCGCCGTCGCGTCGGTGACGTTCGCCGACGTGACGGACGAGGAGATCGAGGCCTACGTCGCCAGCGGAGAGCCGCTGGAGGTAGCGGGCGCCTTCACGATCGACAGCCTGGGCGGCCCCTTCATAACGCGCGTCGAGGGCGACCCGAGTACGGTGGTGGGCCTCTCGCTTTCGACGCTCCGCGAACTCGTCCGGGAGCTCGGCTTCTCGTGGACCTCGCTCTGGAATCGCTGACGAAACCGCTTGTCGTTGTAGGCTGCCGAAGCTTCCGATCGTCCATTTTTGTGAGGATCGACCAAATCCCGTTCGATATCGAGCAATAGGCTAGGGAACTGTGCCACGTATCACGAAGGTTTTGATCGCCAACCGCGGGGAGATCGCCGTCCGCGTCATCAGGGCGGCGAAGGACAGCGGGATCGCCTCCGTCGCCGTGTACGCGGACCAGGATCGCGACGCCGTTCACGTCCGCCTCGCCGACGAGGCCTACGCCCTGGACGGCACGACCAGCGCCGAGACGTATCTGGTCATCGACAAGCTGCTCTCCGTCGCGCGCCGTTCCGGCGCAGACGCGGTGCATCCCGGCTACGGCTTTCTTGCCGAGAACGCGGACTTCGCGCGTGCTGTCATCGCGGCCGGCCTGACCTGGATCGGTCCATCGCCCGAGGCCATCGAGCGGCTGGGCGACAAGGTCTCGGCCCGCCACGTGGCGGAGAAGGTCGGAGCGCCGCTCGCTCCCGGAACCCTGAACCCCGTGGCTGACGCGGCCGAGGTGCTCGACTTCGTCGACGTGCACGGCCTCCCCGTCGCCATCAAGGCGGCATTCGGCGGTGGCGGTCGTGGCCTCAAGGTGGCCCGCACCCGCGAAGAGGTCGCCGAGCTGTTCGAGTCGGCCACCCGCGAGGCGATCGCGGCGTTCGGTCGCGGCGAGTGCTTCGTCGAGAAGTACCTGGACCAGCCCCGCCACGTCGAGACGCAGTGCCTCGCCGACGCGTACGGCAACGTCGTCGTCGTCTCGACACGCGACTGCTCGCTGCAGCGCCGGCACCAGAAGCTCGTGGAGGAGGCGCCTGCGCCGTTCCTGACACCGGAGCAGACCGAGAAGCTCTACACATCCTCCAAAGCCATCCTCCAGGAGGTCGGCTACCAGGGCGCAGGCACCTGCGAGTTCCTCATCGGCAAGGACGGGACGGTGTCCTTCCTCGAAGTGAACACCCGTCTGCAGGTGGAGCACCCCGTCTCGGAGGAGGTCACCGGCATCGACCTCGTGCGCGAGCAGTTCCGCCTCGCTGAGGGCGGCGAGCTCGACTACGACGACCCCGCGCCGCGCGGCCACTCCTTCGAATTCCGCATCAATGGCGAGGACGCCGGTCGCGGCTTCATCCCGTCGCCCGGTCCGGTCCACGTCTTCAAGCCGGCCGGCGGTCCGGGCGTGCGCGTCGACAGCGGCATCCAGGCGGGCGATGTCATCAGCGGCGCCTTCGACTCCATGCTGGCGAAGCTCATCGTCACGGGTTCCAGCCGCGAGGAGGCCCTGGAGCGCTCGCGTCGCGCCCTCGACGAGTTCGAAGTCGCCGGGCTGCCCACCGTGCTCCCGTTCCACCGCGCGATCGTGCGCGACCCGGCGTTCGCGCCGCAGGACGGCGAGCCGTTCTCGGTGTACACCCGCTGGATCGAGACCGAGTGGACGAACGAGATCGAGCCCTGGTCGGGCGAGCTGACCGACCAGCCCGGCTCGGAACGCCGCAACAGCGTCGTGGTGGAGGTCGAAGGGAAGCGCATCGAGGTCTCCCTCCCGGCGAGGCTGCTCAGCGGTGGCGCAGCTGAGGCAACCCCCGCTGCCCCCCGTCGCCGAGGCGGTTCGCATGCGGTGGACACCGCCACCGGCGACTCCGTCACCGCACCTATGCAGGCGACGGTGGTCAAAGTCGCCGTCGAGGACGGCGACCCGGTGGTGAAGGGCGACCTCGTGCTGGTCCTCGAAGCGATGAAGATGGAGCAGCCGCTGACCGCCCACAAGGACGGCACCGTCTCCGGCATCAACGCGACCGTCGGCGACACCGTGTCCTCGGGGCACCTGCTGCTCAACATCGTCTAGCGCGCGCGTCGGCGTCGTCCATCGTCGCTCCGGCGCCCGGGCTAGCTCCAGCGCCCGGGCTAGCTCCAGCGCTCGCGACGGCATCGTCGCTCGCGACGGCATCGTCGCTCGCGTCGGCTCCAGCACGCGCGTCGGCATCGTCCCTCGCGTCGGCTCCAACACGCGCATCGGCATCGTCGCTCGTTGCCAACGGAGGAGTTCTCCGCGCAAACTCGTCGTTCTTCCTCCGCATTGGGCATCAGGCTGTCCGTGATCCACTTATCTCCTCCCTTTCCGCCACCCGCACACCCCGTTCGATCGTCGCGACGACCTTCTCGGGACTCTGCAGCACCTCGCGGGCCGAAAACCGCATCCACCGGGCTCCCAGAAGAGCCAGGCCGGTGTCACGCTGCCGGTCGCGCTCGAAGGCTGCGCGTCCGCGGTGGAACTCGTAGCCGTCGACCTCGACGTACAGGACTCCGTCGACCCGCGCATCCACTCGGCCGATTCCGGGCACCGCGATCTGCTGTTCCACGAAGTGATCGCGGGCGATGAGCCGCTGACGGAGGAGGGATTCGACCCCGGAATCGGAGCCCGGCCGGGCGAGCTCGGCCACGTTGCGCGATCGCTGCGGCTCCCTCTGGAACACCCTGCATAAGCCGGATCGCGTGATGCAGCCGGAAGAGATGGCTGTGTCGAGCACGGCGACTGCGGTCTCCTGATCGGTACATCGGACCACGCTCCGAAGGCAATCGGCCAGGGAGACCCGCCAGATCTCCTCCTGTCGTTCGCTTCGACTCCAGTGGCGGACCTGCGTGGCGTCCGCGCTCCCCGGCCTTCCCGCGTGCGGGGGCATCCTGAGGTGCGTACGAACGTCGGTCCCGCCCCACAGTCCGTAGCTTCGCGCGGCCGTCACGCACGAGAGCTTCGCACCCGCGCGAACGGCGGAGACCAGCGGCTCTGCAGCATCGGGCAGCACGTAACGACCAGCTCGGGGTCGAACGAGACGGCCCGCGGCGACGGCGTTCCTCAGCGCGCGCTCCGTGGCGCCGGCTGCTCGAAGCTGACGCACGGACGCAGCGCCGCCGAGCCGCCTCAGTTCTGCCATCCAATCCATGGCTTCCATGGTGCGAGAGCCGACGCGCGAAGTGGCGGCCGGCCAGGAATCTGTTGATAAGCCTGTCGGCCAGGAATCTGTGGACGAGTAGCCGACCAGAAATGTGCGGATAGGGGGCCCGTGGGAAACGGAGGAGTTCTCGGTCCGACACGCCCCGCCGCACGGGTTCGGGAGGCGTTCAGCCGACGATTTCGGTCACACCACCT
The DNA here is from genome assembly GCF_056755275.1 of Leifsonia sp. HAY1-4F. Taxonomy (NCBI): domain Bacteria; kingdom Bacillati; phylum Actinomycetota; class Actinomycetes; order Micrococcales; family Microbacteriaceae; genus Leifsonia; species Leifsonia sp. HAY1-4F. The sequence goes on along the minus strand of NZ_JBNDHX010000028.1, from coordinate 20,843 downwards.
CCCTTTCCGACGCGTCAGAGGACGATGTGCATGGCCCGGGCGGCGTCGGTGATCGATCCGGACAGGGACGGGTACACCGTGAACGCCCGGGCGACCTGGTCGACGGTGAGCCGCTGTTCGACGGCGAGCGCGAGGGGGAAGATCAGCTCGGAGGCGCGCGGCGCCACGATGACCCCGCCGATCACCGTTCCGGAGCCCGTCCGCGCGAACAGCTTCACGAAGCCGTCGCGGATGCCGAGCATCTTGGCCCGCGGATTGGATTTGAGAGGCAGCTTGTAGATGTCGCCCTGGGCGATGCCCTCCTCGATCTGCTTCTGGCTCCAGCCGACCGTGGCGATCTCGGGCTGCGTGAAGATGTTGGAGCTGACGTTGCGCAGCTCGATCGGGTTCACGGCGTCGCCCATGGCGTGGAACACCGCCGTCCGGCCCTGCATCGACGCGACCGAGGCCAGCGGCAGCGAGTCCGAGCAGTCGCCGGCCGCGTAGATGTTCGGGATGGAGGTGCGGGCCACCCGGTTGACCCGGATGTGACCGGACGATGCCAGCTGAACCCCGGCCTGCTCCAGCCCGATCCCCGCCGTGTTCGCCACGGAGCCGACCGCCATGAGGCAGTGCGAGCCCTCGATCGTGCGGCCGTCCGTCAGGGTGGCGACGACGCCGTCCTTGGTGCGGACCACGGATTCCGCGCGCGACTTCGACAGCACCTGCATGCCGTTGCGCTTGAACACGTTCTCGATCACGCGGGCCGCATCCGCATCCTCGCCCGGGAGAACCTGATCCCGCGACGAGATCAGCGTGACCTTCGACCCGAGTGCCGTGTACGCCGAGGCGAACTCGGCGCCCGTGACGCCGGACCCCACCACGATCAGGTGAGCGGGCACCGAGTCGAGGTCGTACAGCTGCGTCCAGGTCAGGATGCGCTCCCCGTCGGGCTCGGCGGAGGGCAGGATGCGGGGGCTCGCGCCGACCGCCACGACGATCGTGTCGGCCTCCACCCGGTCGAAGTCGGTCCCGGAATCGCCCTTGGACGTCGAGACGATGACCGCGCTCGCGCCGTCGAGCCGGCCCTCCCCGGTCACGATCCGGACGCCGGAGCGGACCAGCTCGGCGCGCATGTCCTCGGACTGCTGACGTGCGAGGCCCATGAGGCGCTTGTTCACCGCGGCGAGGTTGACGGCGATCTCCGGGCGGGCCGGCTTGCCGTCCTCGCCGCGGGAGTAGAACTGGACACCGAGGTCGGCCGCTTCGGCGAGCGCGTTGGTCGCCTCGGCGGTGGCGATGAGGCTCTTCGAGGGCACGACATCCGTGATCACCGCCGAGCCGCCCACTCCGGACCGCTCCACGATCGTCACCTCGGCACCCAGCTGCGCGCCCGCGAGGGCCGCCTCGTAGCCGCCGGGGCCGCCGCCGAGGACCGCGATGCGCTGCTTGCGCTCGAATTCATACGCCATGCGCACCATTCTTCCGTATGGCCCGCACCGATGCGCACGCGTCCGGATCCGGTGTGGAAAGCGGCGCTCAGTAGAGTTGCCTCATGCTCGAATCCATCACCAACCCGCTCGACGACCCCGCCGCCGATCCGTTCGAGGTGGCACGGCAGGCGGCCGCCCAACTGGCCGAGAAGACCGGAGTGGAGCGCCACGACATCGCGCTCACCCTGGGCAGCGGCTGGGGCAGGGCCGCTGACCTCATCGGAGAGACGGTCGCGACCATCCCGGCCACCGGGATCGTCGGCTTCAGCAAGCCCGCGCTGGAGGGCCACGTCGGGACCCTGCGCTCGGTCCGGCTGCCGAACGGCAAGCACGCGCTGGTGATCGGCGCGCGCACCCACTACTACGAGGCGCACGGGGTCCGCCGGGTCGTCCACAGCGTGCGCACCGCCGCGGCCGCCGGTGCGACGACGATGATCCTCACCAACGGCGCCGGCGGCATCAAGGAGCACTGGAAGCCGGGCACGCCCGTCCTGATCAGCGATCACATCAACCTGACGGCGGATTCGCCGCTCGAGGGCGCCACGTTCATCGACCTGACGGACCTGTACTCGAAGCGGCTGCGCGACCTCGCACGCACGATCGACCCGACGCTCGACGAGGGCGTCTACACGCAGTTCCGCGGGCCGCACTACGAGACGCCCGCCGAAGTGCAGATGGCGAAGGCGATCGGCGGTCACATCGTCGGGATGTCCACGGCCCTCGAGGCGATCGCGGCACGCCAGGCGGGGATGGAGATCCTCGGCATGTCGCTCGTCACGAATCTGGCCGCGGGCATCCAGAAGACGCCCCTCAGCCATGAAGAGGTCATCGAAGCGGGTCGCGCCGCCGAGCCGGTGATCAGCGCCCTCCTCGCCCGGATCGTGGAGGCACTGTGAGCGGGACGACCCTGGGCGAGCCGAAGGGCACGCCGCAGCTTCTCGCCGAGGCCCGCGCCTGGCTGGCGCAGGACCCGGATCCGGAGACCCGCGACGAATTGGATGCGCTCATCGTCGCCGCCGAGGCCGGCTCGGCCGAGGCGGTCGCCGACCTGCACTCGCGATTCGACGAGCGCCTCGCGTTCGGGACCGCCGGCCTGCGCGGCGCGATCGCGGCCGGCCCCAACCGGATGAACCGCGTGCTGGTGGCCCAGGCGGCCGAGGGCTTCGCACGCTGGCTGCTCGACCACGCCGAGGGTAGGACTCCATCGGTCGTGATCGGCTACGACGGACGGAAGAACTCCGACGTCTTCGCCCGCGACACCGCCGAGCTGATGGCCGGCGCCGGCATCCGCGCCGTCCTGCTCCCCCGCCTGATGCCGACGCCGGTGCTGGCATTCGCCGTCCGCCATCTGGATGCGAGCGCCGGCGTCATGGTCACGGCCAGCCACAACCCGCCCAACGACAACGGGTACAAGGTGTACCTGGGCGGCGAGAACCACGGTTCGCAGATCGTCTCCCCGGTCGACGCGGAGATCGCGGCGCACATCCTCGAGGTCGCGGCGGGAAGCGTCGCCGACCTGACGCGCTCCGACCGCTACGAGGTCGCCTCCGACGACATCGAGCAGGCGTACATCGACGCGACGGTCGCCGTCGCCGCTTCGGGCGCTGCGCGCGACGCCGTCTCGTTGGTCTACACGGCGATGCACGGCGTCGGCTGGCGCACCGCCCGTGAGGTGTTCGCGCGCGCCGGGTTCGCCTCCCCGACCCCCGTGGCCGAGCAGATCGACCCGGACCCCGCCTTCCCGACGGTCGCCTTTCCGAACCCCGAGGAGCCGGGTGCGATGGACCTCTCCTACGCCACCGCCCGGGAGGCGCGCGCCGACCTGATCATCGCCAACGACCCGGATGCCGACCGGCTCGCGGTGGCCATTCCGGATACCGGGAGCGCCGACGGCTACCGACGTCTCTCCGGCAACGAGGTCGGAGCGCTGCTCGGCTGGCGTGCCGCCGAGCTCGCCAGCACGCCCGGCGGCGACCGGGGACCCTTCGGCACGCTCGCTTGCTCCGTCGTCTCCTCCCCGGCCCTCGCCGCGGTCGCCGGCGCGTATCGCCTCGACTTCGCGGACACCCTTACGGGCTTCAAGTGGGTGTCGCGGGCGCCGGGTCTGATCTACGGCTACGAGGAGGCGCTCGGCTACCTGGTGAACCCCGAGACGGTGCGCGACAAGGACGGCATCTCGGCCGCTGTCGCCTTCCTCGACCTCGCGAACGACCTCGCCGCGCACGGCGTGACCATCGCCCAGCACCTGGACGCCTTCGCCGAGCGGTTCGGTTTCTTCGCCAGTGACCAGATCTCCCTCCGCGTGACCGACCTGGCGCGGATCGCGGAGATCATGGCCGCGCTCCGGGCGACTCCCCCGAGCCATCTGGGCGACATCCGGGTCCAGCAGATCGACGACCTGCGCGACGGCTTCGGCGGGCTGCCTCCGAGCGACGTGCTCCGCATCCTGCTCGAGGACGGCTCCCGCGTCATGGTGCGCCCGAGCGGCACGGAGCCGAAGCTCAAGATCTATATCGACGCCTCGAGCGACGAGGGAACAGTGGAGGAGCGCCGCGCGACGGCGACCGCCCGCGTCGCCGCCCTCGCCGAGGCGATGCGGGTGCTCACCGCCTGACCCGGCTGAGGCTCGCCGCCGCAGTCGCAATCGCAGCCGCAGGGATGCTCACGCCACCACCGGTCGCGGCGCTCGCACCCGGTACCCGGCGAGGAACATGGCGAGCGCCGCGACGGTGACGACCGCGCCGGCGAGCGGGACAGCGGCCGCTCCCCCGGCACCCAGGGCGAGTGCGCCGATCGGTGGTGCGATCGCGATCCCGACGTACATCGCGGTCGAGTACCAGGACAACGCGATCGCGGCACTCTCGGGGTCGACCTGGACGAGGCGATGCTGCACCGGGATCACCACGGCGAACGCCGTGATCCCCCAGAAGGCGAAGACCACGAGGGTGGCGACGAAGGACACTTCCGCGACCGAGAGGACGGCCAGCGTCACCGCTTGGCCGATGAGGCCGATGACGGCCACCATCCGACTGCCGAACCGGTCGGTCAGCGGTCCGGCGAGGGTGTTGCCGGCCACGCCCGCCGCTCCGTACGCGAGCAGCAGCACGGCGAGGAGATTGCCCGACCCACCGGTGGAGGCGTGGGTCACCGCTGCCGAGAAGATGTAGACGATGTTGAAGCCCGCGATCATGAGCAGCGTCGTTCCGAGCGGCGCGACGATGCGGAGGTCCGCGAGTGGCGCCAGCCGCCGGCGCATGGACACGGTGGGCGGGATGGGGACCCCGCGCACGACGATCGGGATCGCGACCACGAGCACCGCGGCGAGGGCGACGATGCACCACAGCGCGAACCTCCAGCCGGCGACCCCGCCCAGCACCGTGCCGAGGGGCGATCCTACGGCCGTCGCCAGCGTGAAGCCGGCGCCGACGATGGCGAGCGCCTGCCCGCGCTTGCCGGGACGGGCGAGGGAGGCGGCAGCCGCCGTCGCGGTCGGGACGAGCGCCGCCCCGCCGAGCCCGTAGAAGGTGCGTCCGGCGATGAAGAGGCCCAACGTGGGAGCGAGCGCCGAGGCGGCCGTGCCGATCGCGAAGACCGCCAGGCCCGCTGCCATGAGCGTCGCCCGCGGTACGCGCGTCAGGAGGATCGACACGACCGGTGCGGCGACAGCGACGACGAGCGAGTAGCTCGTGATCGACCAGCTGACCTCGGTCGCCGTCGCGCCGATGCCGGCCGCGACCCGCGGCAGCAGGCCGGCGATGACGAAGGCGTTGGTGCCCACCACGAACAGCGAGAGCGCGAGCACCAGAAGCGCGGGCAGGGTTCTGCGGTACGATTGTTCGATGGATGTCATACCGTTACGGTACGACTATTGTTCGATGATTGTCAAACAGTTTTTTGGTGAGCATGACCGACTACCCTACCCCCGACATGGCGGACGTGCAGCTCGTCGACGTGCTGCGCGCCCTGGCCGACCCCGTTCGCCTTCAGATCGTTCGCGTCCTCGCGGACGGACGGCCGCATCCCAAGTCCATGACCGAGTGGGGCGTCGACATCCAGAAATCCACCATGGCCTACCACTTCAAGACGCTGCGCGAGGCGGGAGTCACCCGCACCATCGTCAGCGGCCGTACGCACGAGATCCAGCTCCGCCGCTCAGAACTCGACGACCGCTTCCCGGGCCTGATCACCGCCCTCCTGGACGCCTGACCAACCTTTCTTAAGCCGAGGCCTTATGAAAGGTTAAGCTTCTAACATTTCACAAGGAGCAACGGAGAGGGCCGAGCGCGCGGGGCGTCGCCGGCGAGGGTGACGGACGCTACCCGAGGGCCTCGTCGAGCTTCCGCTCCAGCTCCTCGAGGTCGAAGTAGTTCTGCACGACGATCACATCGGCGTTGGTCGGCCCGATCCGGTCCACGAGTTCCGGCGAGGTCAGCACGACCTGCGCGTCGGCTGCGGCCTCCTCGATGTGGGCGGCGTCGGACGCGGTGACGTCGGCGTCGATCCCGAGCCGGTCGAGGACCCGCTCGGCGTTGACCTTGAGGATGCCGGAGGTGCCGACGCCCACGCCGCAGATCGCCACGATCTTCACGGAGCCGCCTTCCTCATCAGAGCCTTCCCCGCATCAGGGACGACCCTCATCGTGCCGCATTCTCCTCGCTCAGCGAAAGGATGCGCTGCACGTCCGCGATGTCCGTCGCCGCAGCGAGGGCCGGGATGGCGCCGGGGTCGTTGAAGACGTTGGCCAGTTCTGCCACGCTCGTCACGTGCGCCTCCGGCGTCGAGACGGCCAGCCCCAGCACCACCGAGACGGGATCGTTGTGCGGGTGGCCGAAGACGACGGGCTCGTCGAGAGTGACGACCGACAGCCCGTCCGAGTTCACGTCGGGCCCGGGGCGCGCATGCGCCAGAGCGAGACCCGGTGCGATCACGATGTACGCTCCGAACTCCTCGATCACCTGGACCATCCGCTGCGCGTAGCCCTGCTCGGTGGCGCCGGAACGAGCCAGCGCCTCCCCCGCCAACTCGACCGCTTCGCGCCAGCCGCCGGCGTGCGCACCGACGGTGATGGCGGAATCGGGCAGCGGTGGCAGTGACATATCTAAAGGGTAACGCCCAGGGCGTTACGAACCCTCGAAACCTGCTGTGATGATCTCCGCCAGCTCCTCGCGCTCCTCGATGGGGAGGAACGCGCCTGCCGCAGCGTTGAGCTGGAAGATCTCCAGGTCCGTGCGGTCGTAGGCGAAGGCGTCGGCGAGGATGCTCAGCTCACGGGTCAGCGTCGTGCCGCTCATCAGGCGGTTGTCGGTGTTCACCGTGACGCGGAAGCCCAGCTGGTAGAGCAGATCGAAGGGGTGGTCGAGGATGTCGTCGCCCCACGCCGAGATGGCGCCGGTCTGCAGGTTCGAGGTCGGGCTCGTCTCGAGCGCGATCTCGCGGTCCTTGACCCACTGCGAGAGCGTCCCGAGAGTGACGTAGGTGTTCTCGTCGTCCTGACGCTCGATCGTGATGTCCTCCGCGAGCCGGACGCCGTGGCCGAGACGCAGCGCACGTCCGTCCAGGAGCGCGCCGCGGATGCTGTCCAGCCCGTCGGCCTCGCCGGCGTGAACGGTGGTGGGGAAGAACTCGGAGGCCAGGTAGTCGAAGGCCTCGCGGTGCTTCGACGCCGGGAAGCCGGCCTCGGGCCCGGCGATGTCGAAGCCGACGACCCCGCGGTCGCGGTGCCGGACAGCGAGCTCGGCGAGCTCACGTCCGCGGTCGTTGTGGCGCATGGCGGAGACCAGCTGCCCGATGCGGATGCGGCCGCCGGCCGCGCGCACGTCCTCGATTCCCCGCTCGATGCCCTCCTGCACCGCCTCGACCGTCTCGTCGAGGCTCAGGCCCGCAGAGAGATGCTGCTCGGGAGCCCAGCGGAGCTCGCCGTAGACGACGCCGTCGGCCCCCAGGTCCTGCACGGACTCGCGGGCGACGCGGATGAGGCCCTCGCGGGTCTGCATCACGGCGGTGGTCAGGTCGAAGGTCTTGAGGTACTCGACGAGCGAGCCCGAGTTCGACTTCTCGGCGAACCAGCGGGCCAGCTCGCCCGCATCCCGTGCCGGGAGCTCCAGCCCGATCTCCTCGGCGAGCTCGATCACGGTGCCGGGGCGAAGGCCGCCGTCCAGGTGATCGTGCAGGGATACCTTCGGCAGGGGCCGCACCTCGGTGCCGTCGGCCAGTGTGTACTCGTTCCAGGCGTCGCTCATGTCCCCCACCCTAGGCGATGCGATCGGCGATCAGCGGGCCGCGCTCGAAGGGCGTCCCGGCCGGCGCAATGCGGTAGGCGCCCTCCAGCGCTTCGAGAGCGCGGTCGAAACGGGCCGGCTCGTCCGCCGACAGCGTGAACAGCGGCTCCCCCGCGCGGACCGTGTCTCCGGGCTTCGCGTGCAGGTCGATCCCGGCCGCGTGCTGCACCGGATCCTGCTTGCGTGCGCGCCCCGCCCCGAGCCGCCACGCGGCGATGCCGAACGGCAGGGCGTGCTGCTCCACGAGGATGCCGTCCTCCTGTGCGACGACGGTGTGCGTCTCCTTCGGCACCGGCAGCGGCGCCTCCGGGTCTCCCCCTTGGGCACGGATGACCTCACGCCACTTGTCCATCGCGCGGCCGTCCTTCAGGGCCGCCTCCACGTCCTCGTCCGGGCGTCCGGCGAGTGTCAGCATCTCGCGCGCCAGCGCCACGGTCAGTTCGACGATGTCGGCCGGGCCACCGCCGGCGAGCACCTCCACCGACTCCCGCACCTCGTTGGCGTTGCCGATCGCAAGCCCGAGCGGGACGTTCATGTCCGTGAGCAGCGCCGAGGTCGCGACTCCGGCATCCCGGCCCAGCTCCACCATCGTCCGGGCGAGCTCCCGCGACCGCTCGATGTCCTTGAGGAACGCACCGGAGCCGAACTTCACGTCCAGGACGAGAGCGCCCGTGCCCTCGGCGATCTTCTTCGACATGATCGAGGACGCGATCAGCGGGATGGCCTCGACCGTGCCGGTGATGTCGCGCAGGGCGTAGAGCTTGCCGTCCGCAGGCGCCAGACCGGATCCGGCGGCGCAGATCACGCCGCCCTCGTTCTGCAGCTGCGCGAACATCTCCTCGTTGCTGAGGTTGGCACGCCAGCCCGGGATGCTCTCCAGCTTGTCGAGCGTCCCGCCGGTGTGACCCAGCCCGCGGCCCGACAGCTGCGGGACCGCGACGCCGAACGTCGCCACCAGCGGCATCAGCGGCAGGGTGATCTTGTCGCCGACCCCGCCCGTGGAGTGCTTGTCGGCGGTCGGCTTCCCGAGCCCCGAGAAGTCCATCCGTTCGCCGGACGCGATCATCGCCAGCGTCATGTCCTTGATCTCGCGGCGGGTCATCCCGTTGAGGAAGATCGCCATGGTCATCGCGGACATCTGCTCGTCGCCCACGTAGCCGCGGGTGTAGGCGTCGATGAGCCAGCCGATCTCGGCGGTACTCAGCTCGCCGCGGTCGCGCTTGGTCCTGATCAGGTCGACGGCGTCGAACGCCTCGACTTCTGCACGGTCGGTCACGGAGGGTTTCCTGTTCAGTCGTTCTCGTGCTCGGCCGCGTACGCGGCGAGCTGGCGCGGCCCGAAGGCGTCGGGCAGCACCTCGTCGATGGTGCGGATGCCCGAGACGGTCTCCAGCAGCATCCCTTCGGCCGAGTGCTCGTAGAGGAGCTGCCGGCAGCGGCCGCACGGCATGAGCGTCGCGCCGTCGCCGTCCACGCAGGTGAATGCGACGAGGTGGCCGCCGCCGGTCATCGCGAGCGACGACACGAGTCCGCACTCGGCGCACAGGGTGATCCCGTAGCTCGCGTTCTCGACATTGCAGCCGCTGACGATGCGGCCGTCGTCCACCAGTGCCGCGGCCCCGACGGGGAACTTCGAGTAGGGGACGTAGGCGTGCGCCATCGCTTCGTTCGCCGCGTGGCGCAGCGCATCCCAGTCGATGGTGCCGGGTGAGAGGGGGACGCTGCTCATGACTTGATGTACGGCTTCCCGTCGGCCGCCGGGGCACGGGAGAGACCGACCAGGCCGGCGACGGCGAGGATGGTGACGACGTACGGGAGCATCAGCATGAACTCGCTCGGGACGGGCGAGCCGATGGTGCTGAGCACGTTCTGCAGGTTCGTGGCGAAACCGAACAGGAGCGCAGCGAGGGTGGCACGGATGGGGTCCCACCGCCCGAAGATGACGGCCGCCAGGGCGATGAACCCTTGGCCTGCGGTCATCTCCTTGGAGAACGCGCCCACCGAGCCCAGCGTGTAGTAGGCCCCGCCGAGACCGGCGATCGCGCCGGCGAGGGAGACGTTCCAGAAGCGGGTGCTGTTGACGTTGATACCGACCGTGTCGGCCGCCTCCGGGTGCTCGCCGACCGACCGCAGCCGCAGGCCCCACCGGGTCTTGAACAGCCCGAACCAGACCAGGAAGACCGCGATGTACATCAGGTACTCGATGATCGACTGGTCGAACAGGACCTTGCCGATGACCGGGATGTCGGAGAGCAGCGGGATCGGCCACTGCGGCAGGCGCGGAGGGTGGTTGAGCAGCTGCGGGTTGCCGGCCAGGACCTTGGAATAGAGGAAGCTCGTGAGGCCGATCACCAGCACGTTGAGCACGACTCCGACGATGACCTGGTCGACCAGGTACTTGATGCCGAAGGCGCCGAGGAGGAACGAGACCAGCACGCCAGCGATCATCGCGGCGACGAGCCCGACGACCCAGCTCCCGGTGAGCGTCGCCGTCATCGCCGAGACGAACGCGCCGGCGAGCAGCTGGCCCTCGATCGCGACGTTGACGACGCCTCCGCGCTCCGAGACGACGCCCCCGAGGGCGCCGAACACGAGCGGCACGGCGAGGCTGATTGTTCCGAGCAGAAGGCCCGTGACCGGCACGGGATAGGGGCTGCCGGAGTCGGCCCACGACAGGAACGCGAACATGAAGAGCAGCGAGAAGACGATGACCGCCCAGATCGGCGTCCTCCTGGCCTGGTACGACAGGTACGCGCTCCACACCGTCGCCGCGAGCAGGAGGACGATGATCACGGTCGTCGCGACGAACGTGTCGACGGTGAGGTTCGGCACCTTGATGGCGTCGGAGCTCTCGGAGAAGCGGAAGGTGCTCTGCCCGTGACGCGCGAATCCGAAGAACAGGATCAGGCTGATCAGCACGAACACTCCGAAGGCGATCGGTGCCTTCCAGGAGCGGATCTGCGCCTTCTCGAGGACGATCGGCGAGGAGTCGGGAATGACGGGGGCGGTGGTGGTCACTTGGCCTCCACCTCCTTCGTGACGATGGGACGCGGTCTCCGGGGCGACGTGCCCGGAGCAGGGAGACGGAAGATCACGCGCACGAGCGGCGGGGCCGCGACGAACAGGACGATCAGCGACTGCAGGATGAGCACGATGTCGATGGGGATGTCGTTCGCCGCCTGGATGGTGTAGCCGCCGGCCTTGAGCGCACCGAACAGCAGACCGGCGATGAACACGCCCCCGGGCCGCGAGCGGCCGAGCAGCGCGACGGTGATCGCGTCGAAGCCGATCCCCGCATCCACCCCCGAGCTGATGCCCTGAGGGAAGACGCCGAGCGCTTGACTCGCTCCCGCGATCCCGACCAGCCCACCGGCGATGAGCATCGCGTAGACGTAGACGTTCTTGACGTTGATGCCTGCGACACGAGCAGCGTTCGGGTTCTCGCCCACCGCGCGGAACCGGAAACCGAGGCCGGATCGGTTGATCAGCCACCAGACGACCACGGTCGCGGCGATGACCAGCACGAACGCCCAGGTGACGTTGTACTGATCGCCGAACAGCGGAGGGAACACCGCATTGGCGTGCACGGGCGGAGCCTTCGGGTTGCTCGACCCGGGCGCCTGCAGCAGGCCCTGGGTCCGCAGCATGTACGAGATCAGGTAGAAGGCGATGTAGTTCAGCATGATCGTGACGATCACCTCGTGCGCACCCGTCCGCGCCTTGAGAAGGCCGACGATGCCGGCCCAGATGGCACCGCCGACGATGCCGGCGACGACCGCGAGGACCAGGTGGACGACCGGCGGGAGCGAGAACGAGAACCCGACCCAGGCCGACGCCGCCGCCGCGATCAGGAGCTGCCCCTGGCCACCGATGTTGAACAGCCCGACGCGGAACGCCAGCGCGACGCCCAGACCGCTGACGATGAGCGGCGTGGCGAAGGTGAGCGTCTCGGTCAACGGCCGGATGCCCGCAGCGAAGGAGGGCCGGCGGAAGTTGTAGATCGCACCCTGGAACATCGAGACGTAGGCGTTCGACACCGACGACCAGATCGCGGAGAAGGTGTCGCCGGGCCGCGCGAAGAAGTAGGACGACGCATGCTGCACCGTCGGATCCGTCGCGGCGATCAGGATCGCTCCGACGACCAGCGCCAGCACGACCGCGAGGATGGAGATGACCACCGATCCGCTCATGATCTCGCGGACGGTCTCATTCCAGCGCGAGGGCTCCTGGTCGCGCCCGCCGGCGGGCTCCGCCGTGCGGGGCTGCGCGGGCGGGGCCGGCTGCGCCGGCGCCACGGGTCCGCCGGACGTCGGGGTCCCGGTCATGCTGCTGCTCCTGCCTGCTCGGGCGACTCGCCGGCCATCATCAGGCCGAGGACGTCGCGCGGGGTGTCACCCGGAACGATTCCCACGATCCCCCCGCGGTACATCACGGCGATACGGTCGGCCAGCGCCGCCACCTCGTCGAGCTCCGTGGACACGACGACGACCGGAACACCGGCATCTCTCGTCGCCACGATGCGCTTGTGGACGAACTCGATCGAGCCGACGTCGAGACCGCGCGTCGGCTGCGCCGCGACGAGCAGGCGCAGCTCGCGGCTCAGCTCGCGCGCAAGGACCACCTTCTGCGCGTTTCCGCCGGAGAGCCGGCCGACCTTGGTGTCGATGGACTGTGTCCGCACGTCGAACTCGCGCACCTTCTCTTCGGCGAAGTCCTTCAGGTACGAGAACTGGATGTTGCCGCCCTTCACGAACGGATCACCGGTCGAACGGTCGAGCATCAGGTTCTCCTGGATGGTGAACTCGCCCACCAGGCCGTCCTCATTGCGGTCCTCCGGCACGAACCCGACGCCTTCGTCGAGCACCTTGCGGACGCTGTGGCCCTGGATGGACTTGCCATCGAGCAGGATCTGACCCTGCACACGCGGCTGGAGCCCGATGATCGCCTCCGTCAACTCGGTCTGGCCGTTGCCCTGCACCCCCGCGATGGCGAGGATCTCGCCCGCGCGCACCTCGAAGCTGACGTTATTGACGACGAGCTGGCCGATGGGATCGATGACCGAGAGGTCCTTCACCACAAGAGCGGGCTCGCCGGCGGTCGCCGGGAGCTTCTCGACGGTCAGCGACACCGAACGGCCCACCATCATCGAGGCGAGCTCCGCGTTGGTCGCGGTCGGCTCCGCCTCGCCGATGACCTTGCCCAGCCGGATCACGGTGATGCGGTCGGCGACCTCGCGCACCTCGCGCAGCTTGTGGGTGATGAAGATGATGGCCGTGCCCTGCTCCTTGAGCTGACGCATGATCGCCATCAGCTCGTCGGTCTCCTGCGGGGTCAGCACCGCGGTCGGCTCGTCGAAGACCAGCACCTTCGCGTCCTGCGACAGGGCCTTGATGATCTCCACGCGCTGCTGCACGCCGACCGGAAGGTCCTCGACCAGAGCGTCGGGGTCGACGTGGAACCCGAACCGCGCGGAGATCTCGCGCACCTTCGCGCGGGCCGCATTCAGGTCCAGGCGTCCGCCGAACTTCGTCTGCTCGTGGCCGAGCATGACATTCTCGGCCACCGTGAACACGGGGATCAGCATGAAGTGCTGGTGCACCATCCCGATGCCCGCCTTCATCGCGTCACCGGGGCCGGAGAAGTGCTGGACGACGTCGTCGAGCAGGATCTCGCCCTCATCGGCCTGGTAGAAGCCGTAGAGCACGTTCATCAGAGTGGACTTGCCTGCGCCGTTCTCGCCGAGCAGGCAGTGGATCTCGCCGGGTTCGACCGTCAGGTCGATGTGGTCGTTCGCGACCAGGGCACCGAACCGTTTGGTGATGCCGCGGAGTTCGAGCTTCATTCGGGTGGGTTTCCTTCTCTACTCGCTCGGGTGAGGAGCGAAGACACGCCAGGAGCGGAGACACGCGGAACGGTCGGTGGCCTCATCGCGGATCCACCCTACCTTTCTGCGCATATGTCAGTGTGTGCGCAGATGAGCACCGCCGACAAGGGCCAACGAGACGGGGAGGCCAGCCGCGGCTGACCTCCCCGTCCCTGTTCTCGCGTGATTACTGCTTGGGCGACGAAGGCGAGGTGACCTTGATCGAGCCGTCGATGATGCCGGCCTTGATCTTGTCGAGCTCACCCTGCAGTCCCGAGTCCACCTTCGAAGCGAAGTCGTGGAAGGGAGCGACGCCGACGCCGTCGTTCTTCAGCGTGCCGACGTACGGAGTGCTGTCGAACTTGTCCTTCGCGGCCTGCGTCACCACGTCGTTCGTGGCGGGCTTCATGCCCTTCATGACGGAGGTGAGGAGCAGGCTCTTCACGGTCGGGTCGGACTGGTACACGTCCGCGTCCACACCGATCATCGCGATCGGCTTGCCCGAGTCCTTGATCGCCTGGGCGGCGGACTGGTAGATCGGTCCACCGACCGGCATGATCACATCGGCGTTCTGGTCGATGATGCCCTGAGCCGTGTTCTTGGCCGTCTCATTGGCGTCGAACCCGCCGGTGAAGAGGCCGTTCTGCTTGGCGACATCCCAGCCGACGACCTTGACGGACTTGCCCTTCTGGTCGTTGAAGTACTTCACACCGTCGGCGAAGCCGTCCATGAAGATGGTGACCGTCGGGATCTGCATGCCGCCGAAGGTGCCGACGATGCCGGTCTTCGAATAGCTGGCGGCCGCGTAACCCGCGAGGAAGGCGGCCTGGGCGGTGTCGAAGATGATCGGCTTGACGTTCTTGGCCTGGATCTCGTTGTCGTCGATGATCGCGAAGTTGATGTCCGGGTTCGCCTTGGCGGCCTTCTCCGTCGCGTCCTTGAGAAGGAAGCCGACCGTCACGATGAGGTTGCAGTTGGCGTCGACCATGCTCTGGATGTTCGGAGCGAAGTCGTTCTCGCTCTTCGACTCGGCCGACTTGTACTTCACGTTGAGCGACTTCGCCGCCTGCTGCAGGCCCTCATACCCGAGCTGGTTGAACGAGTGGTCGTCGAATCCACCGGAGTCCGAGACCATGCAGGGCTGGAAGTTGCTCTTCGCGGCGCTGGCGGACGGGTTGTCCGACGGAGCGGCCGAGCAGGCGGCGAGCAGCGACAGGACGCCGACCGCCGCCAAGCCGGCGAGGCCGGACTTGCGTGCTGTGATTGTCAAAATTGTTCCTCCAAGATGCGTAGCCGCGCGCAGGTACTCGCAGGCTTCTGCGGTTCACGTTACCGAATGTGACGAACGGCGCCGTCCGAAAATCCGGGTTCTTCATGCAAGCGTTACAAATGCTCACCCGTTTGGCACGTGCTCATTCGAGCAGCCCGTACCCCGGTCGGAGAGGGCGGATTCAGAGCCAGCCGCGACGCTTGAAGATCCCGTAGAGCACTCCGCTGAAGACGACCATCGCGAGGACGGCGAGCGGGTAGCCGAGAGGCCACTGCAATTCGGGCATGTTCCTGAAGTTCATGCCGTAGATGCCGGCGATCAGGGTCGGCGTGAACAGGATGGCCGCCCAGGAGGAGATCTTCTTGACTTCCTCCCCCTGCCGATGGCTGGAATGCGCCAGCCGGGTCATCTCCTCGTTCTGGCGTTCCGAGACGAGCGTCGAGTTCACCGTGAGGATGTCCCGCAGCAGATAGCGGAACGCGTCCACACGCTCATTGACCTGCGTGAGGTGGTCCGCGACGTCGCGCAGCCGTCGCTCCAGCTCCTGGGTGACCCCGTACTTCGCCGAGCCGCGTTCGAGCGCGACCATCACGGCCGACAGCGGATGCGTGGCCCGCTGGAAGTCGATGACCTCGCGCGACAGCTCGTAGATGCGCCGGGAGACCAGAGCGTCGCCGCCGAACACCTGCGTCTCGATCTCGTCGATGTCGTTGGCGAGACCGGCGACGACCGGGCCGTACGCATCCACCACCGCGTCGATGATCGCATAGAGGATGGCCTGGGGACCTAGGGCGAGCAGCTCCGGCTCCCCCTCCATGCGCTGGCGCACGTGGGAGAGGTCAGGCGACTCGCTGTGGCGGACGGTGATCACGAAGTTGGGACCGACGAAGACGTGCAGCTCGCCGAAGTCGACCTCCTCGGGCGCATCCAGATAGTTGGCCGCTTTGAGCACGACGAAGAGGACGGTGTCGTAGCGCTCGAGCTTGGGGCGCTGGTGCGCGACGATCGCGTCCTCGATCGCCAGCGGGTGGAGGTTGAACTCCTCCGAGAGCGACATCAGCTCGTGCTCGCTGGGGCGGTAGAGCCCGATCCAGGCGACGCCGCCGCGGGTGCGGTCGAGCGCCGCATACGTCTCGGCGAGCGTGGCCGGCGAGGCGACGCGGACGCCGTCCGCGTAGATGGCGCTGTCGACCATGCTGGCGCGCCGGATCGAGCCCTCCTCGGCCGGTGCCGGTGCCACGGGCGACGGAGGCTCGACCCGTCGGGCTCGCGAGACGAAGGGCATGGGAATGCCGCGTCGATTCGGGTTGGCCATCGGTCACCTCCAGGGTCCGTGAGCAAAGGAAGGACGGCCCCTCGGGGCCACCTAACTGTACGCTCGCGAGTTCGCTGGAGGCTGCACACCGGCCGCCTCGACGTCCGCGACGGCATCCAGGATGACGCGCTCGTAGTGGCGCGTCAGCTCCGCGCACACCACGTCCCAGCTGCGGCCGAGCACCGCGCGGCGCCCCGCCTCCCCCATCCGGCTGCGCAGCCCGCCGTCCTGGACCAGCAGCGACACCGCTGCGCGCAGTGCCCGATCGTCGGACGACCGGAACAGCAGGCCGTCCACGCCGTGCTCGACGAGGTCGATCGGGCCGCCGGCGCGCGGCGCGACCACCGGGAGGCCCGACGCGTGCGCCTCCTGGACGGTCTGGCCGAAGGTCTCCTCCGACCCGGTGTGCGCGAACAGGTCGAAGGCCGCGTAGGCGGTCGCGAGGTCATCGCCCCCCAGACGTCCCAGCCAGTGCACCGGCATGCCGTCCAGCTCGCGGGCCACCGCGTCCCGGGCGGGTCCGTCGCCGACGATCGCCACCGACAGCCCGGCGATCCCGCGCAGCGCACGCAGCCGCTCCACCTGCTTCTCGGGAGCGATGCGGCCGACATAGCCCACCACGGTCTCGCCGTCCGGCGACAGCCGCTCGCGCAGGGCCGCGGCAGCTGCCGTTCTCCTCTTATTGGGGTGGTACCGATCGAGGTCGACACCTCGACCCCAGCGGGCGAGGCGCGAGACCCCCGCCGTGCGCAGGTCGTACTCGCTGGCGGCCGAGGGAGCGAGCGTGAGGTCGGCGCCCTCGTGCACCCAGCGCACGTACTTCCCGGCGACGGCGGAGGTCATCCCGAGCCCGTTGCGGCGGGCGAAGCCGGCCACATCCGTCTGGTAGATCGCCACGGACGGGACGCCCAGCCGGTTCGCCGCGGCGATCGCCTGCGCACCGAGGAGGAACGGGGAGGCCGCATGCAGCACATCGGGACCGAACCCGGACAGGATGCGCTGCACCTGCGGGCTCGGCAGCCCCACCGGGAACTGCCGGTAGGCGATCGACGGCACCTGGTGGATGCGGAAGCCCGCGTACCCGGCCGGCGCCCCCGCATCCGGGCAGATCACGATCGCCTCGTGACCCTGCGCCGCCAGGTGGTCCAGCACCCGCAGCACACTCGTCGTGACCCCGTTCACCGTGGGGAGGAAACTCTCGCTGACCACTGCCACCCGCATGACCTCACGCTAGGTTCCGCCGGTGTCGTCACCGTGAACGGCGGGTGTCCGGCGCCGCTCGGTATCCTTTCGGCATGACTCAGCAGCGCAGGATCACCCAGGGCCCGCCGATCGAGCGCTTCTACAGCGTGATCCCGGCGGGCGGCATCGGTTCCCGCCTGTGGCCGCTGTCACGGGCGGACGCCCCGAAGTTCCTGCACGACCTCACCGGGTCCGGCCAGACGCTGCTGCGCGACACGTGGGACCGGCTGGTCCCCCTCTCCGGCGAGCAGCGCATCATGGTCGTCACGGGACGCGCGCACCGCGCCGCCGTCGAGACGCAGCTGCCCGCGCTGACGGACCCCAACATCGTGCTGGAGTCGGAGCCCCGGGACTCCACCGCCGCGATCGGCCTGGCGGCCGCCATCCTCGAGCGCCGGGAGCCGGGCGTGATCATCGGCTCGTTCGCGGCCGACCATGTGATCGACAACCTCCCCCTCTTCCAGTCGGCGGTGCGCGAGGCCGTGGCATCCGCAGAGGCCGGGTTCATCACCACGATCGGGATCCGGCCGACCGAGCCTGCGGTCGGCTTCGGCTACATCCACTACGGCGATCGGCTGGAGGTGGCCGGCGCGCCGAGCGCGCTGACGGTCGACTCCTTCAAGGAGAAGCCGGACCTCGCGACTGCGGAGCGGTACCTGGAGAACGGGTCGTACCTGTGGAACGCGAGCATGTTCATCTCGCGCGCCGACCTGCTGCTGGACGAGATCGGCCGGAACAAGCCCCAGCTCCTCGAGGGCCTGCTCGAGCTCGCCGCCGCCTGGGACGACCCGGCGACTCGAGGACCGGCCGTCGACCGGATATGGCCGGCCCTCGAGAAGATCGCCATCGACTACACGGTCGCTGAGCCCGCGGCAGCGGCCGGCCGCCTCGCCGTCATCCCCGGGTACTTCGACTGGGACGACGTCGGCGACTTCGCCTCCCTCGCCAAGCTGAACTCCGGCGGCCGGAAGTCGGACCTCGCCATCCTCGGCGAGAACGCCCGGGTGCTCTCGGACGCCTCCAGCGGGATCGTGGTCAGTCAGAGCAACCGCGTGATCAGCCTGATCGGGGTCAAGGACATCGTCGTGGTCGACACCCCGGACGCGCTGCTGGTGACCACCAGCGAGAACGCGCAACGCGTGAAAGCGGTGGTGGATGCACTGAAGCTCACCGGCTCCACCGACGTTCTGTAGCGCTCAGAAGGGGTCGTTCTCGATCTCCGCGACCAGCCGGGAGATCTCGTCGGGCGGAAGCTCGATGCCCGCCTCCTCCAGGCGCTGGGTGAGCAGCGGCTCGGTGTCCGCGGAGTCGCCGAACTTCAGATCCGCGCGCACCTGCTCGACGATCCCCGCGACCTTGGCGTCCTCGGCGGCGTCGCTGCTGCCGTCCATGATGGGCTCGTCCTGGGTCATGATGCGAACGGTACGCCCGGCGGCAGGCGGCGTCGAGACCGAGTTATCTCGATATCGAGATAACCAAGGTGACCCTAAGAGGCGTCAGGAGCGGTCCCGTCATAGACTTGCGCTGCGCTCACGCGCTCCATGAGCGAAACGCAACCAGGGAGGGTTGTCCGTGTCAGACCAAACGACAGGGACGCTGCAGCCGGCGAAAACCCGGCCCGGCGGCACTCTGTACCGTGGCCGCGAGGGGATGTGGTCGTGGGTTCTCCACCGCATCACCGGCGTCGCCATCTTCTTCTTCCTTCTGGTCCACGTCCTGGACACCTCGCTCCTCCGGGTCAGCCCTGAGGCGTACAACGCGGTCATCGGGACGTACAAGAACCCGATCATGGGCTTCGGCGAGATGGCTCTCGTGGCGGCGATCATCTTCCACGCCTTCAACGGGCTGCGGATCATCGCGATCGACTTCTGGAGCAAGGGCGTCAAGTACCAGAAGGCCATGTTCTGGATCGTCATCGCGCTCTGGGTGATCCTGATGGCCGGCTTCGTGCCGACCCAGCTCATCCACATCTTCTCGGAGGTGAAATGACGATGACGACGATCGAAACACCGCGCAGCTCCTCCCGCCAGACCCGCTCCAGCAAGAACTGGGAGAAGTGGGGCTGGATCTACATGCGGTTCTCGGGCATCCTGCTCGTGATCCTGATCTTCGGCCACCTCCTCATCAACCTGGTGCTCGGCACCGGCGTGAAGCAGATCGACTTCGCCTTCGTCGCCGGCAAGTACGCCACTCCGTTCTGGCAGGTCTGGGACCTCTTGATGCTGTGGCTCGCGCTCATCCATGGCGGCAACGGGATGCGAACGCTCGTCAACGACTACGCGTACAACCGCCTCGTCAACCGGATCCTGAAGTGGGCCATCCTCGCCGCGGTCGTCGTGCTCGTGGTGCTGGGCACGCTCGTGATCTTCACGTTCGACCCGTGCCCCGCCGGGGCGACCGGCGCCGACCTGCCGTCCTTCTGCCCGGCGCACTGACGCCGGCTCCCCGACCCCCGCGACGAACGACACGGAAGCCCTGTGACAACAGAAGCCATTGAATCCACCGTCATCGACGGAGTCCACTACCACGAGTTCGACATCGTCATCGTCGGCGCCGGCGGCGCCGGAATGCGCGCGGCGATCGAAGCCGGGCCGCACGCCCGCACGGCCGTGATCTCGAAGCTCTACCCCACCCGGTCCCACACCGGCGCTGCGCAGGGCGGCATGGCCGCGGCGCTCGCCAACGTGGAGGAGGACAGCTGGGAGTGGCACACCTTCGACACCGTCAAGGGCGGCGACTACCTCGTCGACCAGGACGCGGCGGAGATCCTCGCCAAGGAGGCCATCGACGCGGTCATCGACCTCGAGAACATGGGCCTGCCGTTCAACCGCACCCCCGACGGCAAGATCGACCAGCGCCGGTTCGGCGGCCACACCCGCGACCACGGCAAGGCGCCGGTCCGCCGCGCGTGCTACGCGGCCGACCGCACCGGCCACATGATCCTGCAGACGTTGTTCCAGAACTGCGTCCGGCTCGGCATCAACTTCTTCAACGAGTTCTACGTCCTCGACGTGATCATGAGCGACGTGGACGGCGTCCCCCAGCCGGCGGGCGTCGTCGCCTACGAGCTGGCCACCGGCGAGCTGCACGTCTTCCACTCGAAGGCGATCATCTTCGCAACGGGAGGCTTCGGCAAGATCTACAAGACCACCTCCAACGCCCACACCCTCACCGGGGACGGCGTCGGCATCATCTGGCGCAAGGGCCTGCCGCTGGAGGACATGGAGTTCTTCCAGTTCCACCCGACCGGCCTCGCCGGGCTCGGCATCCTCCTCACCGAGGGCGCCCGCGGTGAGGGCGCCATCCTGCGCAACGCGTCCGGCGAGCGGTTCATGGAGCGCTACGCCCCGACCATCAAAGACCTGGCACCCCGCGACATCGTCGCCCGCTGCATGGTCCAGGAG